>DASVDB010000029.1 GCA_036381315.1 Bacilli bacterium
TTGATGCAGGTGGAAATGAGGTTCCATGCGCCGGGTCTAACCATCCGCCTTTAGGCGGCCAGCTTCCAGCGCCTGCAACGTCACTGCGCAACGTTAAACCTCCCTGGGCAGCGCTAATACGGGGGGACCGCCTCCCTGCACGGCACCCACTGCACACCGCTAAGGTTGAGCCTCCCTGCACAACGCCCACTACACCAGCACTAAGGCTGAGCCTCCTTGCACGGCACCCACTGCACACCGCTATCGCCTTCCTGCGCAACCCACCCGCCCAGCGCTAACGGACGTAGCAGAGGCTATTTGCCGAAAAAAGGCTGGGCAAAAATTTTAACGGACGCCACAGCGGCTATTCACCTTATTTTTACCTGAATACTGCACAGAGTGCTAAAATAAGCGCACATACGACCGTTAAAATTGAAAACCGGGCGTAAAACCCGAAATAGCCTCTGTCACGTCCGTTAGATCGGAAAACCCACTATTACGAAGTTGCAAGCCGGCAAACTTGCCGGGCTTCTTGGCAGTGAAAAATGCCGCAGCAGGTGCAAAAAGCCGCAGCCCATTACGAGCATGCGGCTTTTTGCGCGATACGTCAGCCGGGCAATATTTCATTGCCGGTTTGTCCGCTGTATGCGTGCGCATGGGGGGTCATTCCGTTAATCGTCGTGACGCCGTGGAAATAATGGATATGGCCGCCGCCCACGACCGGAACAGCCGGGCCTGTTACGCCCCTGATCACATGCGTATGCCCGTCGTTCAGCGACGTGACCGTGTAGTAGCTGTGCGTATGCGGCACCCCGGATGGCGCGGCATCCGTCATGCCGGCGTATTCGTGGCTGTGCCCGGCGTCGAACGAAGTAATTCCGGCAAATTCATGCGCATGTACAGGATTTCCGCCCCATGAAGTGATGTACAGTCGGTGCGAATGTTCGCCCTCTCCTTCGTCGCCGGAATGCATCATAAAACCGGTAACAGGAATGTCCATAGATCAATCTCCTTATATGCCGTATTGTTTCATCCTATTCCGGCGCGCCTCGATATGTATGTGCGGATATCCAAAAAAAAATAATTATTGTAAGCGAATACAAGAGGAAATATTCTGACAATTGCCGAACATCGTACATATAAAAAAGTATGAAGGGAAGGCGTATTATCACATTCTAAAATTGGTTTCGGTTTGCTTGTTGGAACATTACTCGAAAAGCGGGTGGATTCCATGAAGCGTAAAAAAATCGTTATCCCCGTCATTTTGCTGGCATTTGTTATCGGCAGCGCAGTTTATGCATCCGGAGAGAGTCGGAACATAAGTCCCGAATCCCTGGAAATTCGTCCGGGCAGTATTGAATGGGCCTTCACCAACAACGGCGTCCGCCCCGAGAAAAAATTGATCGGCATGATAAATGCAACGGAAAAGACGCTTGACGTCGCCATTTTCGCTTTGACCAATCCGGGAATTGTAAAGGCCATCAAAGACGCCAAAAAACGCGGCGTCGCCGTTCGGGTCATTACGGATAAAGGCCAGGCGGAAACCAAAACGCAAGCGCAAGCGCTGAAGCTCTTCCTGCGTGCCGGAATTCCCGTCAAAATCAATACGCATGATGGTTTGATGCATCTGAAAATGGCGATATCCGATGAAAACATCGTTTCAACCGGTTCGTTCAACTATACAAAAGCGGCGGCCAATAAAAACGACGAGATTTTAATGTTTTTGTCCGATCCCGAGGTTGCCCGTTCGTTTAAACTTCAATTTGAAAAAATGTGGGTTGACAAACAACATTTCAGCGACTATCGCTTTTAAAACGGCGAACCTAATCATTTACAGCGATGATATCGCGCAGCCAAACCCAACATGGGCCATCGTCCCCGATTATTTTCAGCTTTTCTGCGACACGGTCGATTTTGCTCGCTTTTCCCGTGATGGTCTTCTTTCCGTATTCCGCAAACAGTGTCAATCTGATTGTCAGCCCGGTTTCCAGCGACTCCGCGATCAGGCGCGAAAACGTCGCGATTTCGTCCGGGTCCAACTCCGGGCGAATTTCTTTGTTTATGTGCAACTGCTGGCTGATGTAGGCTTCCCGATGTTCCGGCAGGATCATGCGGGAAGACTCGAACAAGCCGTTTTTCTGCAGCTTTTTGCTCATTTATAGTGCCCTCCAATTTTTTGCGCTCTGTCTCTTGCCTGGCCTGCCGCCGTTAAGGATATGGCGCGCATGATGGCGGAATTCCCGAATCTTTCTTTGATGGCGTCGGTTGCCCGCTCCAGCCGCCGCTTTTTTTCCCTGTCCGTAAAAAGAAGCAATTGATATTCGCGATCCTCGACGAGTTCCGTCAGGGCGACGGCAATTTTGCGGATGGGCAGACCGTTCCAATGGAGGCGGAAAATTTCGCAGGCCACGGGATACACTTCATCCGTAATATTCGTGGGGTCGGCGATTTTGCGCTGACGGTAAAACCCGAAGGGACGGTCGAAATCAGCTCCCTGGCAGCCGACATTGACGACCCACCCGGCGTAGCCTTTGGCTCGGGAACGTTGGCAGACCAGTTCGGAAAGTTCCAGAATGACGGTCTCGATTTCTTCCAGCGTGGCGTAATCCCGCGGGAGCGTCATTTGCTGGCCGATGCCTTTTTGCGCGTCGTAGGTATGGACGGAAACCGGCGACGAGTCCATGCCGTTTGCGATGCGCCAGATGACTTCTCCGTTCACGCCCCAGCGGTTGGTCAGCGTCTGCAGCGGTTTTTGCGCCAAATCGCCGATGGTGCGAATATGCATGCGCAGCAGATGGCGGGCCATTCTGCTGCCGATCATAAACATGTCTTGAATCGGCAGCGGCCAAAGCAAGGTGGCGATGTCGTTTGGCGGCAGGGTGAAAATGCCGGTCGCATTTTTTTTCGCGAAGTTGTCGCACGCCATTTTGCTCAGCACCTTGTTGGAACTGATTCCGGCCCTTACGTAGATGCCGGTGTCGTTTTTGATTTTGGCCTGAACGCTTGCGGCGATCGCTTCCGCGCTGCCAAACAGCTTCAGGCTGGCCGTCATATCGGCAAATTGTTCATCGATGCTGTAGGGCTCTACAAGATCGGTGTAACTTCGCAAAATTTCCGTGATTTGCAGGGAGACTTTAATGTATTCCGACATGCTGGGCCGGATGACGACAAGTTCCGGGCATTTCTTGAGCGCTTCGCCCAGCCGTTCCGCCGTGGTGACGCCGTATTTTTTGGCGAGCGGGCAGGCGGCGAGCACAATGCCCGTTCGCCGCGCCGGGTCTCCGGCGACAACGACGGGTTTGTCGCGATATTGCGGGTGGGCCGCTTTTTCCACGGAGGCATAAAAAGATTGCGCGTCAAACAGCATGATGACTCGCTCTTGCTTGTTCATTGTTGTCCACCGTCACCATCCAAAGTTACGCAAAGATAAGCGCATAGCAGGTTCTGCACTTCCGCCTTGACGTATCTGCGGACGAAGGACATGCTGCGCCGATATCCCCGGCACAAATATTCGATTTCCACGCCCAGTTCCGTCCGCCGCTGTTCGTACACTTTCAAGCCGCGTTGCCGCAAGAAGCGCCGCGCCTTGGTCAGATCTTTATGCATTTTATCCTGCGCGCTGCGCCAAACCTGAATATGCACCGGGGGCATCTTCAGGGGCGCTTTTTGCAGCACTTTGATTTCGTATTCGATCACGTCCATGCTGAATTGCAGAAGGAGGTATTGTTTCAATTTTTGCAGTTCTTCTTCCGTCTCAAACGGTACGGGACACATCGCAATCATCCCAATCGCCGCATGATATTACGAACGTAAGTTCGCATTTATTATACCAAACAGGTGTTCGTAAAGTCAAACAAAAGCATTTTTTTCATGAACGCAACTCTTTTCCCGAAATGGAGTATAACCTATCGGGTACATATTCAAACGCACAGAATAAGACTGCTATGGAGGTTATTGCGTCATGAAGCTTAAGCGCCTTTTGGTCCTTATCGTTGTAATTACGGTAATCGGCGGTATTTCGGTGTTTGCCGATGATGGTTTCGATACATTTAAAGGGAAAACGGTCAAGATTTTTGTGAACGACCGGGAGGCATCCTCCAACGGCTTGCTAGTTGCCGATAAGAACGGATTGACGAAATCGATGGTGCCGGTGCGCGATATTGCGGATGCGCTGCAGGCTCTTGTGGAATATGACGAAGCCACGCAGTCGATCAACGTGTACAAGCCGAATGTGCAAATGTCGGTCATGTATATGGCCAAGGATTCGGTGCAATTTCTGGGGGACGTAACGCGCGGACAGAAGCTGACCATGTATATTCTGACCTGGATAGACAGCGTCAAGACAAACTTGTCGGCGCTCAAGGTAACGGTGGAAGATCCGTACGGCGGTGAAATATTCAGCGACGTCAAGGAAGTAAACGAGCAATCCGACGACCATTTCTGGTGGGGCAGCAAAAAGATGCCGGTTGAATTCAAATATTCGGGCCCGTATGTGGTGAAACTCTACATGAAGGATAGCAACAGCGATTATACCCTGGTATCGCAGCGGATCATCAAGTCCGTAGCCAAAGATTGAAGCACGCCGCGCTTGGCCGATACGCCCGGTTTGACCCTTGTGCATCGGCATGTTAGGATGGTATGGCATGGAAAATTTTTAAGGGAAACGAGGTTTTTTCATGGGCGAACATCGGCACGACGACGGCTCCGGACACAATCATCAGCACAATCATCAGCATAGCCATCATCATCACGATCATGACTGCGATTGCGATCACGATCATGATGAAGAACCGGTTTTTGTGTTGACGGATGAAGACGGCAATGAACGGGAAATGATTCTGGTTTACACGTTTGAACTGGATGAGCGGATGTATGCTGTTTTGCTGGATAAATATGATATGGAAGCGGACGGCATGATTTTTCGCGTGGAAGATGACGGCGAAGAAGCCGCGCTTGTCAATATTGACGATGACGATGAATGGGAGAGAGTCGTCAAGGTGTACGAGGAAATATCGCAAAGCGAGTAGTTGCGGGCGATTTAGCCGACCGGTCGGCAGAATAGCCGTTTGCGCGTAGCAAAAAGCTTCGGAGCAAATTCCCCGAAGCTTTTTTCCATGTATGCATGAGTTATTTCCGCGGATTGTAGTACATGATTCTGCCGTTAAACAAATGCAATTCCGCAAGCCAGGTTTTGGCCAAATATTTGCATAGTTCGTTGCCTTTTGCTTTGTCCCCATGGGTGCTATTGTCGGGAAGCACGACTTGCACAAAATTCGTTTCCGTCTCGCCATCATGTTTGGTGCCGACGCCAAATATAATGTTTTTATACCGGTCGTTCTTCCCCTTTAAGTAAAACCACTTGCCTTCCGCTTCCGGTTTCGTTTCGATGGTGTAAGGAAATGCAAATTCGCCGTAATCCCAGTTCAACTGATTTCCCGTCAAGGCGAGTTGCTCTTGGTAATGCATTAGTTGTTGTTTCAATTCGTCCAGCGAAACGGATGGAACGGCGGAGCCTTCAACAAAATGGATGGTTGCACTTTGACTCAACTCCTACACCCGCCCTCGTATGGAAAGTTGTATGAAATATCCACCCACCATGATAACACGACGCCATCTGTTTTACAATCGAAAAAGGCTTGGGAAAAGTTTATGCATGTTAAAAAATGGCCGCGCTTTCCACAATTACTTTGACATGTTGCAGCGTTTTATCTTCCGGTCCCTGCACGGGGAGCCCCACTTTCGCATGCTCGCGGATATATTCGATATTGTCGCGGGAGATCACTTCCCCCGGCAACAGAATCGGAATGCCGGGCGGGTAAACGTAAATAAATTCCGCAATGATTCGGCCCTCGGACGCGGCGAACGGAATCGTCTCCGTATCGGCGTAAAAAGCGTCCCGCGGCGACAACGACAAATGGGGGATTTCCGGCACTTTGACGACCACTTCCGCCGCGTTTCCCCGATTCGCGTATGTTTCCGACAATTGCCGCAGCGCCGCGATGAGCGTAGCGATTTTTTGTTCATCGTCGCCCGGAGTGATCAGGCACAGGATGTTGTACATATCGCTTAGTTCGACTTCAATCGCATATTTTTCCCGAAGCAGATTTTCCACTTCATAGCCTGTCAACCCCAGCTTGCGCACGTGCACGGTCAACTTGGTCGGATCGTAATCAAAGGTGGCTTCGCCGCCGAGAATATCTTTGCCGAAGCAATACAAACCCGCCATTTTATTGATTTCGCTACGGGCATATTCGGCCAATTGAATCGCCCGCTCGGCCATTTTCCGGCCGTTTAGCGCCAAATTTTTGCGTGCGCAATCCAACGAAGCAAGCAAAATATAGGACGTGGATGTTGTTGTCAGCATGCTGATAATGGATTGAACATGTTCAGCGTTTATCCGGCCTTTTTTCACGTTCAGAATTGAGCTTTGCGTCAAGGAGCCGCCCAGTTTATGCACGCTGGTGGCGGCCATATCGGCGCCGGCTTGCATGGCGGATAGCGGCAGCGCCTCGTGGAAATGGATGTGGGCCCCGTGAGCCTCGTCCACCAAAACCGGGACGTTATAGCTGTGCGCAGTTTCCACAATCTCTTTCAGATTCGCGCAAATCCCGAAATAAGTAGGATTGATCACCAGCACCGCTTTGGCGTCGGGATGTTTTTCCAGCGCCCGTCTGACCGATCCGGTGGTGATGCCGTGCGCAATCCCCAGATTGCGGTCCATGGCCGGGGAGACGAATACCGGCTTCGCCCCGGCGAAAATAATCGCCGCCATGACAGATTTATGGGCGTTGCGGGGAACAATGATTTTATCGCCCGGCGAACAAACGGACAAAATCATCGTCATGATCGCTCCGCTTGTGCCTTGAACGGAAAAAAATGTATAATCTGCACCAAAGGCGTCTGCCGCGAGCTCCTGCGCTTCTTTGATAACGCCTGAAGGGCGGTGCAGATCGTCCAACGGCGCAATGTTGATCAAATCGATGGAAAGCGCGCGGTCCCCGATAAATTCCCGAAATTCCGGCTCCATTCCCGCTCCTTTTTTGTGGCCGGGAATATGAAATTGCAGCGGATTTTTCTCCGCGTGGCGTTTGAGTGCGGAAAACAACGGCGTGCGGGTATGGTCCATGAAAAACATCATCCTCTCGAAAATGCGTTGCGGACTTATGCAAATAAGGAAAGTATAACAAATTTGCGCCGGGTTGCAAGGCTTGTTCGGCAAAACAGCCATCGCCCGGCGGGTTATAAGCATACGATGGTGAACAGGATGAAGAAAATGCCCAATCAAAATGCGTTTCGCGTTAAGATAGCGCTGCCTATTTTGTTGCTGATATCGGTTTTGTTTTGCGTTGAGTTTGTGAAAGGCGCGCTGTTAATTGCCATTTTGCCCGTTTTCATGAAATCGGTGCTGGGATTGTCCGCTTTTTCGATCGGATTGTCGCTTGCTTTGCAGTATGTTGGCGATAACGCGTTTCGCAGCCCGGCGGGCTGGCTTATGGACCGCATCGGTTACCGCAGCGCCATGCTGATGGGACTGTTGGTCGCCATCGGCGCGATCATGATGGCGGCGAAATCGGGCGGAGCGTGGTGGATGGCCGCTGCCTGTGCGCTGCTCGGCATCGGCACTTCGCCATTATGGCCGTGTGTCATTTCGCTCGCGACGGAAACCGCCGGCGAACGCGCGCGCGGCACGGTCATGAGCTTTATTTATGCGGCGTGGTTTTCCGGGGCGGGCCTTGGTCCCATCGTGATCAATCTGGTTGCCGGAAAAACGTTTGCGGCTTCCTTCCGTTTGCTGTTTGCGCTGATGGCGGCCGCGACGCTGGCGGTGCTGTTTTTGCCGGGAGCCTGGCGCCTTCCCGCCGGCAAAAAAAGGCGACACCCATTGGCGCCCGGTTTCCCGTCGCCCTTGTCGCTGCAAGCCGCTCTGCGCAGCCGCATCGGCGGTTTTTGGCGCGCAGCCGGAGAAATCCGGCGTTCGCTTTCGTTCAATCCGTGGTTTTATCCCGCCATGTTTGCCAACAACTTAACCTTGGGGCTATTGATCCCGGTGGTTACGATCTATGCGCGGAACATTCTGCATTTAACGCCGCAGCAATACAGCTTTTTGTTGTTTTCCGGGGGAGCGGTGGCCGTAATCATGCTGTTTCCTGTCGGCAGATGGGTTGACAAGCGGGGAAGCAAATGGTTTTTGCATCTCGGTTTTTCGTTAACCGCCGCGGCTTTGTTTGTGTTTTCTTTTGTAAAAGCGGTGCCCCAGGTGCTGATTGTCGCGGTGCTTTTGGGAGCGGGATACGCCATGGTCATTCCGGCGTGGAAAGCGCTGATCGCCCATGCCGTTCCGGCCAAGGGGCGCGGGTCGGTATGGGGCGTCATTTTGACGATCGAAGGCGGCGGCATGATTTGCGGCACGATCATCTCCGGCAAACTGTGGGACTTGTTCGGCTATCATGCGCCGTTTATCACCGGCGCGGCGGTGATGGCGGCGCTGTTTGCGGTACACTTGCTGGTGCTGTCCAGGCCGCGGCAAGCGCAATAAACCCCCGGCCTTGCGCAAACGCCCACTTGGCCGGGGGATTCGGCCCCGCAACTTTTCAATGAACAGGCGGCGTCAGTCCGTGCATGACAAACTGCACGATCCGCTCCGTCTCCGCCTCGTCGTCCCATTCCATTTCCGGCGCGATGATGTTACGGGCAATCACGTAGCCAATGATCGTCGTCGCCGTCAAGCGAACCACCGCCATCGGCGGCAAGTCGATAATTTGCCCCGCCTCCTGATACCGTTTCACAACTTGCAGGAAACGTTCCATTACCGGCTTGGCGAACAGCTTTTTATAATGTTCCCGCAATTCCGGATGAAACGGGATTTCCTGCAAAAATACTTTTAACAAGGGCAAATGTTTCTTTGCGAATTCCGCGCGGTTTTCGATAACGGCGCGCAAAAAATCCGAAAATTGCGGGTAATCCCGCTCCAGCACTTTGTTAAAATCGCGCAGGGCAAACGGCGCAATTAATTTTCCCATAACGGGAGCCATAATCGACAGCAGCAAATCCTTTTTTGTTTTATAGTGGCGGAAAATCGTGCCTTCCGCTACCCCTGCTTTCCGGGCGATCTCACTTGTGGAAGCGGCGGCGTAGCCTTTTTCCGAAAAAGTTTCCACGGCGGCTTTAATGATATTGATTTGTTTGTCCGTCATTTTTTCTTTATCGCCTAGCAGATTGAGCATTTCATCCGCCCAATCGTCGAGCGGACCAGACATTTTCCCGATCACCTCCGAAACATTGTTAAAGCGGGCGGTATTTCTTCAATGCCAGCACATTCGCAACCGCGAACACGAGCGAAAAGCCAAGCAAAATGTACAAATCGGGCGCGATCGCGTCCCACCCTTTGCCCCGGATCATCACATCGCGCAGCGCTTGCGCCGAATAGGTGAAGGGCAAAATATTGCCGATCCAGCGCAGCCATTGCGCCATTGTGTCCATATTGAACAGCCCGGAGAAAAACGCCTGCGGCACAATGACAAGCGGAATGAATTGGATCATCTGGAATTCGTTATTGGCAAACGCGGACAAAAACGTGCCGAGCGTAAGCGCCGAAAGCGCCGTTAACAGGATGATCAAAAGCAC
Organism: Bacilli bacterium; assembly: GCA_036381315.1. Classification (NCBI taxonomy): domain Bacteria; kingdom Bacillati; phylum Bacillota; class Bacilli; species Bacilli bacterium. The sequence goes on from DASVDB010000029.1 coordinate 9,604, forward strand.
ATACCAAAATGAGCCGACCATCAACATGCCCAATACTTTGATGGTAAACCAGGTGATGAGCAGCGACTGCAAAATCGCAAACACGCCGAACCCGATCACGTATCCGGCAACGATTTCCCAACGCTTTAACGGAGTTGCCATCAGACGCTCCAACGTGCCGCCGGTGCGCTCGCGCAAGAAAGCCACCCCTGCCAGCAGAAAGACGAAGAAAAAGGCGAAATAGCCGACCAGCACCGGTCCGAAGTTATCGAATGCGGCCATATCCTCGGAGCCGTGCAAATAAGTGATGTCCGCGGAAAATGGCTGCGCGGCGGTTTTTTGCACCAGCTTTTGGAACATCAGCAAAACCGATTTGTTAACCGTCGGGTCGCTGCCTTCCAGTTTTACGTGCGGAGTGCGGCCTTCCAGGCTTAATATGGCGTCGAGATGATTCGCTTCCAGCTCTTTTTCCGCTTTCTCGACGTCATATTGATGCACGGTGGCGCCGTAATCTTCAAGTTGCTTGATCAGCGGAGCGGGCGCATTTACGACGGCGATCTTGGGCTTGTATTCCGCGCCGTTAAAAATAAGCGAGAGCAACGTCATAATGACGATGGGAGCGACAAACATCAGGGCCAGCGAACGTTTATCATGGACAAATTGACGAATAATGCGGATGGCAAGCGCCCGTATTTTCATGCCTGAACACCTCCATAGATCAGGAATGCTTGCTCGATTGAAGCGGCATGGGTTTCCTTACGGAGCGCATCGGGCGTCCCGACGGCAATCAGTTTGCCGTCGCGGATCATCCCCAGACGGTCGCATTTTTCCGCTTCGTCCATGACGTGGGTGGTGACGATCACGGAGGTGCCGTTTTCGCTCAATCTGCGCAGTTCGTTCCAGATCGACTGTCTGAGCACAGGATCGATGCCGACGGTAGGTTCGTCGAGAATCAAAATTTCCGGTTCGTGCAGCAGGGCGATCGCCAGGGACAGCCGCCGTTTCATGCCGCCCGAAAATTTGGCCACAAGCTTTTTCAAATCGCCGGATAAATTGACGAGCTCCATGACTTCGGCGATCCGTTTGTTTCGGTCCGCTTTTTTCATCCCGAACAGGGAAGCGAAGAAAGTTAAGTTTTCCCACGCGGTCAATTCCGCGTATAGCGCGTCGGACTGAGCCATATAGCCGATTTTTTGCAGCATCGACAGTTTCGGAAGTTTTTCGTTCAACACATACACATCGCCGGATGATGCCCGGTCTATGCCGGCGATTAATTTGACCAGCGTTGTTTTGCCGGCGCCGGAAGGGCCGAGGAACCCGAAAATTTCCGCACGGTGGATCGTAAGGCTGATATCGGTCAGCACCGTTTTTTTGCCGAACGATTTGCCGACATGTTCGACGCGCACGCAAGCTTCGGATGGTTGAGACATGAACATCCCTCTCTTTCTCACTGCCTAATGTAGTGTGAGTAATCACTCACTCACTTCCATTTGCAGTTTAACCCAAAACTTGCCGGTTGTAAAGTGAGTAATCACTCACATACACATCGGCGCTTGCTATGAAAACGCCAGGCGATACAACGGCAAAAGCGTTTCGCAAACCGTTTCGATTTTGTTTCGCAGTTTGTCGCCGTCAAGCGCTTCTTCGCTGCCCTTTAAGACATTGGCGCCGCACACAAGATCAAATCGCTTGCCCAAGCGCAGCTTGGCCGCCATTTCGCGGATATCCCGTTCGCGCAAAAGCTTGTGCGCTTGCCGCATCGGCATTGTGCTGTCAAGCGACCAAAGGAAGTCTTTAGGCACGGATGCCAACACCGCCGCCGGATTTTTCTCCATCGCCGCGGCCATTATCGCTTTGTGCGGGCTTTCGTAAACGATGGCGAATTGGATATAGAGGTGGGTGGAAAACAACCCCATTTCAAAGTGCGGATACGCCTTGTACCCGCGCTTGTTGTTCGACCAGGCAACCCACGTGTCGTCGGGAGGATTTACAGTTCTGCGCATGTGTTTGGCCACGTGAAAGTACATCGGTTCTCCGGTGAGCGCCGTAAGGAAAGGCTCCATTTCTTGTCCGATTTCCGTCAGTTTCGGGCGAACCCGCGCGACAATCGCCGCCATCCGCTCCGAAAGCCCCGGTATGGAAAATACGGCAAAGTCGTTTTCATGAAAACCTTGAACAGCCATGGCAGCACCTCGCGTAAAATGCGTCGGGCAAATTTGGCAAAAGGCAGGATTTTCCCCGCCCGACGATGAATTGTATTATATACAGTTTTGCACGAAACCGCGGTCGCGGTCAAACAAAAAGGAGATTGCTGATGAACAAGGCTGCCAAATGGTCGGTTATCATCCTGTCGGCAAGCGCCATTTCTTTTGCCGCCGGCGCTTCGGCATCGGGCCTCATTCAGAAAGTGGAGGCTTATGTGCGGAGCGATTACACCGTCAACGTAAACGGGAAAAAAGTCGAATTAAGCAGTCCGCCGCTTATTTATCAAAATAAAAGCTATATCCCGCTTGCCGATTTCGGCGCAATGCTGGATATCGACGTCAATTTCGCGCAAAAATCGAAAACCATTTATGTGAACAGCCACATTTCCCACGATCCGCTGCAGGATCACACGACCGGTTTGGAAACGGAACAATTCGCGCTTGACATGGCGGAAGGATATCCCGTCGGCTACCTCTTTTCCTATTCGGGGCGGGACTATCCGGTGTTTGGCTTTTTGGATTATACGAAAAATGCGGAGTATTACAGGTTGTCCGATCTGAAAAAAATGGGACTGGACCTGAATGGGCTGCGCCTGGCCAAAGAAAAATACACGGGCGAGCTTTATGTCCGGAAAGAAGAAGTGAACGGTTTATGGCTGGAAAAACCGACCGTCACAAGCGCACCGGTCCCGCTTGCAGTCGGGGAAAGCGACCAAGGCAAAATCACCGCCCTGCTCGGGCTTGGGGAGGCGATCAATTCCTTCGGTTTAGCGCCCCAGTTCATCCAAATCTTTTTGATCGACAAAATTTCCGACGAGGATGAGTATAGACTGCTCGCTTTTACGAATGGATATTTGACCGAGTATGATGCGCAACTCGGCCTCACGAAAAATTATTTGCCCGACGGCACGGTTGCGGAAAAATGGTACTTTAAAAAATACAGCACAACATTACTGCAAACTCCGAGCAATGCGGAGCAAATGTACCGTTAGCCAGGCGCCCGATTGCCCCGCTTATTCCGGTTTTTATTCATTTATCCAAGTTGCGAAATCATAAGATTCAGTATAAGATAACAGTAAGAAAACAAATTGTCTGAACATTCTGTAAAAGATGCCACATTAACCGGGAGGGATTGCCGTGAACCGTAGTTACGAAGTGGAATACTGCAACGTGGAGCTGTGTTTTGGCCGTCGGCATATCCATGACCTCATCAAGGCGCTGATACAGGAAGGTTACTCGCTGTACTGGAGCGAAAGCGGAGAACAATTTATCATTTCGATTCGCAGCGGGCGCAAGCTTGTGAAATTGAAATTCCACCGCCTGGCGAATCAACATTACAAATTGGCCGGGACCTATTCATTCCGGGATGAAAAATTGGCGGAGTGGATGGAGCGGATGATTGGCGAAACGCGCGGCCATGCCGTTGTGAAACGGTTTCGGGACCACCAGATTGTCGTGGAAAATATCATGTTCGGGGAATTGATCCGCTTAGTGGAAATTTCGGGGGTGGAGCAAAAGGTGATCTTTCAAAAGGAACCCGTTGTGACACTGGAGGAAATGAAAAAAGCGTTTCTTTCCAACCGCGCCGCCGAACGGATTCCCGTCTTGCGCATGGAGTTGGATTACGAGCTTGCGACATTGTCGGAATTATTAGGCGAAAATCGTCGGGAAGAAGCCGCGGCCTGCAAAGAAAGGCTGGAGAAACTGCGTCGCGAGATGTTGTCGCTGGAGATTTGATCCTTTTCTGCCCTGGATCATTCCAGGGTTTTTACATGTTGAGGTTTCACAAG
>DASVDB010000030.1 GCA_036381315.1 Bacilli bacterium
TTTTTGCCAGCATTTTATCCAATTGCCCGGTTTCTTCGCCAACGACCAGCATCGAGATGACCATTTTGGGAAATAATCCGCTTTGTCTTAGCGGTTCGGACAATAGCTTGCCCCGCTCCAGACCGGATTTCGCATCGCCCAATACGCGCACAATGACCCGGTTGCCGACGACCTTTTTGGCGATATCGAGCGCCTGCAGCACTTGCACGCCGCCGCTGAACAGCGACGCCATCGTTCTGGCCATCCGGGCGATCGCCGCTTTTTTGATAATGGGACCGAATACCGGCAGCCGCAGTTTGAGCCTGTCAAGCGCCAATTTGCCCTCTTCGTTTTGCAGGATCATGCGAACTACCGCGACCGCACCGCCCGCGGCGAGCAAAAACATCCACCAATATTGGACCACCGCGCCGCTTGCTCCCATCACCAACCGGGTTATAAACGGCAATTCCGCGCCCTGTTCCTGAAACATACCCGCGAATGTCGGCACGATTTTGATCAGGAGAAAAATGACAACCGCGATCGCCAGGATCAGCACGATGATCGGATAGGTCATGGCCGATTTGATTTTCTGGATTGTCTTGTGCTCTTTCTCGTAATGATCCGCCATGCGCTCCAGCACATCGTCAAGGTTGCCGCCGGTTTCGCCGGACTGCACCATATTGACGAACATTTCCGGAAAAATGCGGGGATGCGCAACCATTGCTTGCGACAACTGGTGTCCGCTGCGAACCTGATCGGCTACGTCTCCGATAGCCGCTTTCAGCCTTTTCGCGGTTGTCTGCTCCTCCATAATGTCCAGACCCTGGTCAATCTGAATGCCCGCTTTGATGAGCGTGGCGAACTGCCGGCAAAAAATAACGAAATCGTCCAACTTGACGGCGCGCCCGATGATGATTTCGTTATCCAGCACGCCGGTTTTTTTCTCCGCCACACTGCGGACGGCCAGTCCCTTCCCGACCAATTCGTTGATCGCCTGCTGCTTGCTGCTTGCGCGCAACGTGCCGGAAACTTTTTTCCCGTTGGCATAAACGGCGTCATAACGGAATTGCGGCATCACTTCACCCCCTTACTCATCATCGGAGACCGCTTTCAACACTTCTTCCACACTTGTTTTGCCGGCGAGCGCTTTTTGCAGCCCATCCTGCATCATCGTTTGGAAGCCCGCCTTTTTGGCATGGGCCGTCAGCTCGTCGACAGGCAAATTTTGCGCAATCAAACGCCGCAGCGTTTCGTCAATGACCAGCACCTCATGCAGCGCAATTCGGCCTTTATATCCGGTTTTATTGCAATGGCTGCAGCCCCGCGTGCGTTTGACGAATAGCTGCGTTTCAGCCATCGTTCGCACTTGGCCCGCGCTTTCGCCATCGGACTCCCGCTTGAGCAGGCCGTAAGCCGCGAACAACCGGCGCTCGTCCTCTCCCGCTTCCACGGTATGGCAGCATTCCGGGCACAACCTCCTAACCAGCCGCTGGGCAACGACACAGTTTAGAGACGATGCGATCAAATACGAATCGATGCCCATATCGATCAAACGGGAAATCGTGCTGACCGCGCTGTTGGTGTGAATCGTGCTTAACACAAGGTGCCCGGTCAGCGAGGCGCGCACGGCGATTTCCGCCGTTTCCGTATCGCGCATTTCCCCGACCATGACAATGTTCGGGTCCTGCCGCAAAATGGAACGCAAGCCTGATGAAAACGTCAGCCCGACCTGCGCATGCACCTGCACCTGCGTGATCCCGTCCAGCCGATACTCCACCGGGTCCTCGATCGTGATGATTTTGACTTCTTTGTCGTTCAGTTCATGCAATGCCGAATACAACGTGGATGTTTTCCCGCTGCCGGTCGGACCGCTGATCAAAATAATGCCGTTCGGCTTGCGGATCATTTTTGCAAACTTATGGAAGTTGGTTTCGCTCAGCCCGAGATCGCTTATTTTCTTGATGCCGGATGATTGGTCGAGCAGTCTCAGGACGATGCTCTCGCCATGGACCGACGGCAATGTCGAGACGCGGATATCGATCTTTCTGCCGTCGATTTGCATCTGGATGCGCCCGTCCTGCGGAAGCCTTCGTTCCGCGATATTCAATTTGGCGATGATTTTTAACCGCGCCGTCAGCACGCCTTGCATATTTTTGGACAATGTTTTTTCCGTTTGCAGCACGCCGTCGATGCGGTAGCGAATCAGGATCTGCTTTTCCTGCGGATCGAAGTGAATATCACTTGCCCGCTGCTGCACCGCCGCCTGAATGATTTGGTTGACCAGCTTCACAATCGGCGATGATTGGTTCTGCGCTTCTTCTTCGGCATCGGAGTATTCGATGCCGTCCATATCCTCCATGACTTCCTCGACCGATTCTTGCATGCCGTAATGCTTCATGATCCCTTGTTCGATCTCGCTGCGGGTAGCGATTGTCGGCTGCACGCTCATACCGGTGGCAAGCCGGATCTCTTCAATGGCTTCGTAGTTAAGCGGATCGGCCATGGCAACAACCAGCTTGCCGTTTCGGCGTTTGATCGGAATGACGCAATGCTTTTTGGCCAGCGCCTCCGTGATCGATTGCACGGCGCCCAAATCCATAACCGTCTCAAAAAGATTAACGGCGGGAAATCCCAATTGGAATTCCAGCACCTCCACGAGCTGCCGTTCCGTCAAATAGCCCAGTTCGATCAAAATCTCGCCCAGCTTTTTCTTGGAAGAAACTTGCAATTTGAGCGCTTCGTCCAATTGCAGTTCCGTAATGAGCCCGTGCATGATCAACAACTCGCCAAGTCTCATCGCCTAGCCCTCCCGGATATGCCTTGATGTTGCCGAACCGTTTACTTTCCAACTCCGCTTGCCGCCATTTTGCGCTCCTCATCGGAGGGCGCGCGGGCGATTACCGCCGGATGCGGCGCATAAAAATCTTTGGCGATTACTTTTTGTTCGCCGTTTATTTTGCCGGCCACCTTAATCAGAACGCCGTCTTTGCCCGCCTCCCGTTTGACCGTCCCGCCTGCCGGTAGCGCAAAATCGACAAGATTGATCTGTTCCGCGGGAAACGTTTCCTGGGTAATCGCAATGGTCGGCGTCTGCCATTCGGCGTTTTCCGGCGCGAGCAATTCCACCGCGAGTTTGTCTCCTTCCGCGCCGACGCGGCATGTCACCGCAAATGAGTAAGGATTGAAAAGGGCCAAATCTTTGCCCGCCGCGACATCCACATCAAAACCCGGCGCAAGCCCTTCCGGCAGATCGCGGTGAATGTGCCTTTCCCCCACGGCGAAGCCTGCGCGGATAGCTGCTTCGTAAAAGACGGAAGCAACCGTATCATCCGCTGTCAGTTTATTTGCTTGCCAAAATTTAGCGAAGGAGAACATGCCGTTTGCGGAAATCTGCAGGTTATCCAACGATGTTGCGTTTTTCCGTACGCTGTCGGCAACGGCTTGCAGCGAGACAGCGCGAGCCATGACTCTGCCTTCCCGGACGGACGCATGGCTGCCGCCTTTCGCGGCGGTGTCGCCTTTGGCGGCGTTATCTGCGGCAGTGTCGCCATTGGCGGTATTTTCCGCGGCAGTGTTGCCTTTCGCGACGTTATCTGCGGCAGTGTTGCCTTTCGCGGCGTTTTCTGCGTTTTCTGCGGCGTTACCGGCATTTTTCCCCGGCGCTTGCGGCTCAGGTTTTGCTTGTCCGGCATCCTCGCTTCCTGTTCGTGGTATGTATTGCTGCCAATACGCGGCGATTTCCTCCATTTGCGCAGGCTTCCAGATCGCGAGCGCCGCAATCGCCAAGGCCGCCAAACCGAGGATCAACGTTGCCCGCAAACCGCTTCTTGATTTGCCTCTTCTTGATCTCATCATTTCACCCCGTCCACACACCAGATCGTGAAAAGCTGCCGGCAAATTCGACAACCCTTTGCTTTGCCTGACAAAATCGCTGCTATTTTGCGGCGTATTCCTATAAAATCACAAATTTTCATCCTTTGATATCATGCAGGCGCATTAAGCCGAAAGTTCCGGTACTTTTGGGTAAGCTTATCCGCTCAAAAAAAAAAATCCGCGATCAGTTCGCGAATGTTCCAATGCTAACGCAATTTGGGTCCCATGCGCCGGGCCTAACCCCGCCGCCTTTAGGTTAGGCGTCCAGGCGACGCTAACGGTCGCAGCAGAGGCTATTTGCCGAATAAAGTCTGAGTAAAAAATTTAACGGTCGCAGTGGACGCTATTAGCCGTTTATATGCCCGAATCTCAGGAAAAATGCGCGAATAGGCGCACTCACGTCCGTTAAAATCAAAAAGTGGGCAATTTGAGCTAAATAAGCGCACTCGCGGCCGTTATAAGTTGCAAGCAGGTAAACCGACCGGGTTTCCGTTGGCAACAGTTATAGGCTGCAAGCCGGCAAATCGGCCGGGTTACCGTCGGCAAGCATTATGCGGCATTAGATAACGCCAAAAATTTTTAGCAAAAACGATGCTTTGGAGTTGACGTGCATCTTTAAGTTGATTTTGCCGATAACAGTTCTCACGGTATTTTCACTGATATGCAACGCTTTGCCGATTTGCCTGTAATCATAATCCAACGCCCAGTAAGTGGCGATTTCTTTTTCTCTTGGGGTCAAGTCCAATTCGTCAATGCGCTGCTCCAACAGTTTGTCGACATACATCGGATTTCCCATCGAACCACCCCCCTTAGTGGTGCATAAAAAATTTATTTCGCGTTTATGCGCAATCAAGCGGTAATTTTCATTATATTCCGACAACATGAAATGGAAATCAGACTAAATTCCCAATTATTTACGCCTATGGTAATGTCTTTTTGTATGATTCCTCATCTTTATGTAGAAATCAGTGATCGATAAACCTGTGTTAGCTACAGTACAAAAGAACTAAGCGGCAACCGGCAAAGCCGGCGGGTTTCTGTCAACGGCTGAAAGCCGACTGTTCAGGCTACAGCCTGCGATTAGCAATCTGCGGCTAAAGCCACCTAAAGCTTGCCGACGCAAACTCTACCGTAACCATCCGCATTACCACGGTCGGTTTACCGGCTTGCGGACCTTAAAAGGTCGTGGTAGCTCAGATCTAACGGACATGGTAGTGGGCTTTCAGTTCTAACGGACGTGACAGAGGCTATTTTGGGTTTTACGCCCGGTTTTCAATTTTAACGGACGTAGGAGAGCTTATTCTGGCATTTTTCCGGATATTCGGGCTTTGAAACGGCAAATAGCCGCTGTGGCGTCCGTTAAAATTTCAAAGTAGCCTTTTTTCGGCAAATAGCCTCTGCTACGTCCGTTAGCGCTGTGCAGGAAGGGGAGCCCACGTTTTGGCATAGCGCAGCGAGTCGGTTTGCCGGCTTGCAACTTTTAACGGTCATAGGAGAGCTTATTTTGCGCAAAAAGCCAGCCTTTTGATTCTAACGGTCGTGGGAGAGCTTATTCTGGCATTTTTCCGGATATTCGGGCTTTGAAACGGCGAATAGCCGCTGTGGCGTCCGTTAAAATTTCAAAGTAGCCTTTTTTCGGCAAATAGCCTCTGCTACGTCCATTAGCGCTGTGCAGGAAGGGGAGCCCACGTTTTGGCATTGCCAAAGGAAGCGATCCGCCTGTTTTTGCGATGGGGTGGGTGTGCGTGCAGGAAGGTGATCGCCTGTTTTTGCGATGGGCGGGGGGAGCATGCAGGAAAGTTGATCGCCCGTTTTTGTGCTGGGCGGGAGAGCGGCAAAGGAACGCGGCAAGAAAAAAGAGGCGCCGACAAGTTCAGAGAACTTATGCGGAGCCTCTTTTAGAAAAATGCTAAACTTTACGTGTCACAAATGTGCGAACACTAGAGTAACAAAGGGTTATAGCCCCTATTACATCATGCCGCCCATGTCAGGCATAGCCGGTGCGGCTTTTTCCTTTTCCGGAATGTCGGCGACAACCGATTCCGTGGTGAGGAACATGGCTGCAACGGAAGCGGCGTTCTGCAACGCGGAGCGGGTTACTTTCGCCGGGTCGACGATACCGGCGGAGATCATGTTCACCCATTCGCCGGTTGCGGCGTTGTATCCGACTCCTGCGCTTTCGCCTTTCAGGCGTTCAACCACAACGGAGCCTTCTACGCCGGCATTTGCGGCGATAATGCGAACCGGTTCTTCCAGTGCGCGCAGCACGATGTTGACGCCGGTTTTTTCGTCGCCGCTTGCGTTAACGGCTTGCACAGCTTTCGAAACATTCACGAGCGCCGTGCCGCCGCCGGATACGATGCCTTCCTCCACAGCGGCGCGCGTGGAGTTTAACGCGTCCTCGATGCGCAATTTGCGCTCTTTCATTTCGGTTTCGGTTGCTGCGCCGACTTTGATGACGGCTACGCCGCCGGACAGTTTCGCCAGGCGCTCTTGCAGCTTTTCGCGGTCGAAATCGGAAGTGGTTTCTTCCAGTTGCGCTTTGATTTGGTTGATGCGAGCGCCGATGTCTTTCTTGTCGCCAGCGCCGTCGACGATGATCGTGTTTTCTTTCGTCACACGGACCAGACGCGCGCTACCCAGTTGATCCAGCGTAGCGGATTTCAGGTCAAGGCCAAGCTCTTCCGTAATGACTTGCCCGCCGGTCAGAGCGGCGATATCGCCAAGCATTGCCTTGCGGCGGTCGCCGAAGCCGGGTGCTTTGACGGATACGCAAGTAAATGTGCCGCGCAGTTTATTGACGACGAGGGTTGCTTGCGCTTCGCCTTCAACATCTTCCGCGATGATCAACAGCTGTTTGCCGGATTGTACGACTTTCTCAAGAATCGGCAAAATTTCCTGAATGTTCGAGATCTTTTTATCGGTAATCAGGATGTACGGATTTTCCAGAACCGCTTCCATCTTGTCCGTATCGGTAACCATGTAGGCCGAAGTGTAGCCACGGTCGAATTGCATCCCTTCGACAACTTCCAGCTCGGTGACGATCCCTTTGGACTCTTCCACGGTTACAACGCCGTCGTTGCCAACCTTATCCATTGCGTCGGCGATCAGTTGGCCCAACTCTTCGTCGCCGGAAGAAATGGCCGCAACTTGCGCAATCGACTGTTTGCCTTCAATCGGCTTCGCGATTTTTTTCAATTCTTCCACGGCTGCGTTTACCGCTTTTTCAATGCCTTTGCGGATCACCATCGGGTTTGCGCCGGATGTTACGTTTTTCAAACCTTCGCGAATCATCGCTTGCGCAAGCACGGTCGCGGTAGTTGTACCGTCTCCGGCGACATCGTTTGTTTTCGTCGCTACTTCTTTAACGAGCTGCGCGCCCATGTTTTCAAACGGATCCTGCAGTTCGATTTCTTTCGCAATTGTCACGCCATCATTTGTAATGAGCGGGCTGCCGAATTTTTTCTCCAGCACCACATTGCGGCCTTTCGGGCCAAGGGTCACTTTGACGGCATTCGCCAGTGCGTCTACACCGCGAAGCATGGCGCGGCGAGCATCTTCACTGAACAAAATTTGCTTAGCCATTGTCGTACCTCCTTAAATTTCACTTTCCAGGTTAGGTATTGGGTTGTTTTGCTTATGCCAGTACGGCCAATATATCGCTCTCGCGCATGATGAGCAATTCGCGGCCTTCATATTTCACTTCGGTTCCCGCGTATTTGGAGAATAGCACGCGGTCTCCTTCTTTTACTTCCAGAGGAACGCGCACACCGTCCTTCAACGTTCCGCTGCCGACGGCAATTACTTTGCCTTCTTGCGGCTTTTCCTTGGCGGTGTCGGGAAGAACGATCCCGCTAGCAGTCGTTTCTTCTTTGGCAACAGCTTCGATGACTACGCGATCGCCCAACGGTTTAATCATGTGAATTTGCCTCCTTCAACTCACTATTTTCTTTTGTTAGCACTCAACCTTGGTTAGTGCTAACAACACTTCTAATAATACTGATTTGCCTATGCATTTTCAAGAGGGGAACCGCAAAATTCTCAAAAAAAATCGCGCTTTCCATAAGCGCGTTATCAGTATATCCGATTGCGGCAAAATAGATACCACTAACTTATTCTTCTTCCGCATCGGAGCTGCGCACTGGGCCGCATATCGGGTTACGCATCGGGCCGCACTTCGAGCCACGCGCAGAGCTTCCGCATCGGGCCCAGCATCGAGCTTCAAATCGGACCACGCATCGGACCCCCGCCCTAAGCTGCGCGTCGAGTCCCTGCATCAGTCCAGCGTCGAGTCCTACATCAGGCCGCATATCGGGCCACGCGTATAGAGCTTCCGCATCGAGCCCGGCATTGGCCCGCCATAAGGCCGCCCGTCGGGGTTACGCATCTGTCTCCGCGTCGGGCTCCGCATCTTCATCCGCATCGGTTTCCCGCTCGCGCGCCAAATCCTCCGCCAATTGTTTGCGGTATATGATGCGAGACAGCCAAACGCTGAATTCATAGAGCAAAATCAAGGGGATCGTGACAAGGACGGCGGAAACGAGATCCGGCGGCGTGATAATCGCTCCGACGATCAGCAGAATCAAGTAAGCATAACGGCGCAACCGTCCCAGCCGCTTTGGATTGAGCAGCCGCAATCGCGTCAGAAACATGACGATGATTGGCATTTCAAAAAGCAGCGAAATCGGAAAAATGATATTGAACATAAAGGAAAAATATTGTGTGATCCCGTACGTTTCGCGCAGGCCAAGTTTGGTCGACATGACCCGGGTAAAATACATCGCCATCGGAAAAACAACAAAGTAGGCAAAACAAAACCCGATGACAAACAGCAGGATGCCCGCCGGAATATATCGGAGCGTCGCTTGTTGTTCCACTTTGCGCAAGCCCGGCTTGATAAACGCCCACAGTTGGTACAAAGTAAACGGCAAAGTGACGACGATGCCGATTGCGAAGGCAAACTGCATGTAGATGCGCACCGCGTCCCAGGGGGAAAACACATTCCATTGCAAGTCCGGTATCGGAGCGGCCTTCTGCAAATAACGGATAACCGGATCGGCAAACGCCATACCGGCAATCGTGACGACGGAAAACACAATAAGGACCCAGATGATCCGCTTGCGCAGTTCACCCAGGTGCTCAAAAAACGTCATGTTGCGGTTCTGCAAAGTTCGTTCACCAGCTTGTTTCAATTTGGGGGCATTGGGCGCGGCTTAGTCCGGCAGTCTTTCGTGATCTTTGGCGGCATCGCCGACGGTCTTGCCAGCGGTCTCGCCGCTTCCCGCCTCAATCCGGTCGACGCTGATTTCTTTCCGGGGATTTTGGCGCGGTTCCTCATCGTCCATAATGTCTTTTGCGCCCTTCTTGAACTCCCGCAGCGTTTTGCCAAGCGCTTTGCCCAATTCCGGAAGCTTATTGGGGCCGAACAGCAAAAGCGCCACGATGACAATCAGCAAAAAAGTCGCAGGCCCGATATTGCTCAGCATGTTTTTCCCTCCTCCTATATGTTTCTACATGCTCTCTGCCCGGATCGCGGCCAAAGCCGCAGGCAACAAATCCAGTATAGCTTCAAAATTCTCATGCACGCCCTTGGGATCTCCCGGCAAATTGATTATCAGCGTGCGCCCGCGAATTCCGGAAATGCCGCGAAACAGCATGGCCAGACGCGTTTTTAGCGCCACGCCATAGCGCATCGCTTCGGATAGCCCGCGAACTTCCCGCTCGATTACGCGCATCGTCGCCTCGGGAACCACATCGTGCGATCCCATTCCGGATCCGCCGCATGTGAAGATCAGATCCGGTTGAAAATACTCCGTCACTTCGATTAAAGCCGCCATGATCTCTTCGGTATTTCCGGGTATAATCCGATAATCGACAATTTCACCATGAATCTCTTCCTCGACCAACTCGCGAATCACTTGCGCGCTCGTATCTTCCAGCTCCGCTTGAACGCCGCTACTCGTCACGGTCAATATCGCCGCTCTCCACTGCATGACGATCTCCCTCCTCTTGTTTGGGGCGAAAAATCATCTCATTTTCCGTAATGATCAAATCAACAGGCACATCATGCGCTTCATTTGGTAAATGTTCAACGATTTGCAATGAGTAAGCCAGCGCGAGACACATCGGCAGTGAGCCATGGCGCTGTCTGTAGGAAGCCAGAAAACGATCATAGAAGCCGCCGCCGTAACCAAGGCGATGCCCGGCCCGGTCAAAAGCGACTCCCGGCACCAATATAAGGTCGATCGGCTCATTTTCGGATAAAATCGGCTTGTCCGCTGGCGGCTCGAGCATCCCCCAATTCCCGACAACCAGTTCGTGAAGATTTTGTATTACAACCGGCTCCATGCGGCGTGCGGGCTTGTCCACTCTGGGCGCCGCGATGCGGCAGCCGAACTCAAAGCAAGCCGCGATCAGCGGTTTCACGTCAACTTCTTGCCGGAACGGAATATACGTAAAAACGGTGAGCGAATCGCGCTCCTTGCGACGAGCATGGCGCGCCACCCAATGCCGCGCCGTTTCGCAGATTGCGGCGGATTTTGCCGAAGCTTCGAATGGAGACAGTTGCGAACGAAGTTCTTTCATCCTTGCTCTCAACTCTTGCTTTGCCATCGCTGATTGTTTCTCCAACGTCATACCCGCCCATCAAGCCAGACAACATGTAAATGGTTGCTACTATTGTAGCACATCCAGTGGGATATCAGCCACTACCGCATGATGATCCGACGCTTCAGTTTTGATGACAACCGCTTTATAGCCCCAGGCCGGCCGATTGACAAAAATATGGTCAATTTCTTTGCCGTTTGCAAGCGTGGCTGTTTTGCGTTTGGGTGCAATCCGCTGCCAATGCGAATCAAGGCGCCGAAACAGCGGGTGATCAAATTCCATGTTGAAATCGCCAAGCAGAATCGCCGGATCATCTCCGGCCGTTCGCAGCGCTTTGCACAATCGCCGAAATTGTCCGCGCCGCTCATCATCGGATACGGATAAATGAGTGTTGAAAATGTGAATGTTTCGCCCGCGGCAGACGATTTGCGCATGCAGGGCGGTGCGATTCTCGCTTAGTCCCGGGAAGACATAAACTTTTCTCTTGCGCAGCGGCCAAACCGACAGCGTGGCATTGCCATATCGCCCGATGCCCAAACGCAGACTGGTGGCAAAACACCAGTGCATGCGCAGCTTTTTCCCCAACTTCCTTACCTGATCGACAAATTGGCTGCGAACGTTGTAACGGTCCACTTCTTGCAGCGCCACCACCTGCGCGCCGCTTTCTCCGATCACATCCGCAATGCGGTTGATGTCCACTTTGCCGTCCAATCCGCCGCCGTGATGCATATTGAAGGTCATAACTTTAAGCTTTTCCCACTCCATTATCTCACCCGCCCAAGCAACGATTAATTCAGTATACCCGCCAGTTGCCCGATTGGCATGGGCGAATAAAAAACCGCCCGGCAAAAAATTTGCCGAACGGCACTTTGGGGCAAACCCGAAAAAGCGTTCAGTTCCTTTTGTAATCGGACGATTGTCTTTTGATCAGTTGAAATAAAACGGTGATTTTGACCGGTACCGGGTATCTGTCCTGCAAGTAATCAACCAGCGTTTTGGCGGCGATATGCCCGATTTCGAATTTCGGGATGTGTATTGTCGACAGGGGCGGCGAGGTGTACTGGGAAAAATCGATGTTATCGATGCCGATAAATGCGATATCCTCCGGAATTTTCAGTCCCGCTTCGAGGACGGCGCGCATGGCGGAAATCGCCATCATATCGCTTGCCGCAAACATGGCGGTAGGAAGTTTGGAACCTGCGGCAAGCACCTGTTTCATCATCTGATAGCTTTTGTCCACGTCCCAGTCTGCGTTGAGCACCCAGGATTCATTGATTTTCAGCCCGGCATCCCGCATGGCTTCCGTATAGCCGCGAAAGCGCTTTTCCCTGTTGATCGTTCCGGCAAGCCCGAATCCGCCAATATATCCAATATCCTTATGCCCCTGTTCGATTAAATGCATGACGGCTAATTTAGCCGCCATGATGCGATCATAAGAGACCCGGGGCACGTTCGGATCGGAAATATCGATGCCCACAATATGCTTGACATATTTTTTAATGTATTCATATGTGTCGGGATCGATGCCCTCTACCAGGATCATGCCGTCAATCGGATTTTCGTGGATCACCTTATGCAGAATAGCGGGATCTTTGATATCTTCTCCCGATTGGATGTAAGAAAGAAAATATCCTTCTTCCGCCAGTCCCTTTTCGATTCCCTCCAAAATATGCGAAAAATAAGGATGGTTATACTTATTCTGCGGGGCTGCCACAATGCATCCGATTTTTTTGGAAGAAGGACTTTTGCCCTTGCTGCCTTTTACAAGCTGCTTGGCCAGTTTGTTAGGCTGATATCCGAGCTCGGAAACGGCCTCCCAAATCTTTTTTCTGGTTTCCGAATTGACAGATCGACTTGTGTCGCCATTGATCACCCGCGACACGGTCGAAATCGATACGCCAACGTATTCCGCGACATCCTTTAATTTAGCCACTTCATTTTACTCCTTCAAGGATTTCATTTGCGTAAAATTTGCGCCAAATTTATCATAACCTTGCGCTGCAAACTCTGTCAATCAGTTGCCAGCCCGCTTTCGCATGGCAAGGGCCGGAGATAAAATTGCGGGCCCTTGGGCACCTCGCAGCCTTATTGCGCCTCGTAAATTTCAATTTCCGCGATCCAGATAATATTCGGGTTGGGATAATTCAACGGTCCCTTTCCGGAATTTTGCCAAATCCGGATGTCATCCGCCTGTACGGGATTTTCCAGCTTGATGCTGGAAAGTTCCTTATTCCCTTCAGGCTCCGCAACTTTCTGCACGGTTACCCACTCGCCGTTTTTCTTAACCTGGATTTCGCACTCCTGGGAGGTCATATATTGGCCGTTGTCCAACGCCCAATAAATATCTACACGGCCGATATTCGCCTGTTTCGGAAGCTTGATTTCCGCCCAATGGTTATCTCCGATCAGCCCGCTCGCCCAGGCAATTTCGTCCCACGTCAGAGTGGGCTCGTTTCGGTATCCGTCATTCAGCGGCGTTTTCGTATAATTGGGGAATGTACTGTCCACCTCGACGACAGCCCCGTTGGAAGCCAACGCCAAATTGTTGGGATCCGTGCTGGGATCCGGCTTATCGCCATATGCGGACATCTCTTTTCCGATTTTCGCGCCTCTTTCGGTTTGCGGACGTATATCGTAAACAAAAACCTGATCGAGCATTTTGTTCGATACATACGGAATAAAGCCGAATTCCCATGCTCTGTCATAAACCCTTTGCAACAAAGCTTTGTCGGAACTATCGGCATAATCGAGCACAAACACCGGCATATCG
>DASVDB010000031.1 GCA_036381315.1 Bacilli bacterium
TAGCCGCCTGTTCCAGGGTTTGCCTTCAGGCCCTCCGCACGCATCCTCGCAGACTACGCACTGCCTGTTAGCTATATACTTCCGCCACCTGCGGT
Organism: Bacilli bacterium; assembly: GCA_036381315.1. Taxonomy (NCBI): domain Bacteria; kingdom Bacillati; phylum Bacillota; class Bacilli; species Bacilli bacterium. The sequence continues at coordinate 96 of DASVDB010000031.1, forward strand.
GTATTCGGGACTTTCACCCGTTAGCACGGTGCGCTGCCAAGCGCACGAAAAAGCAGCGCTTTGGCGAGCGCCGCTTTCCGAATAAGCTAATATCATTTTCCGGGCAAATTATTCTTCATCGTCATGCAAAAAGCTTCTTCCGCGATTGCGCAGGAAAGTGGGAATGTCCAGGTGGTCGCTTGCCGGCTGTTCCCCAAACGGCTTGATGTTGGCCGGTTTCGCTTCCTTGGCCGGAGGCTGTGTTAATCTGCCGGCGGGAGGAACCGGCTTCATCTTGTTTTCAAAGCCCGTCGCAATTACGGTTACCTTGATTTCATCCTTGAATTCTTCATCGATAATGGCGCCAAAAATCATATTGACTTCCGGATCGGAAGCGGAAATGACGATTTCTGCAGCTTCATTGACTTCGTACAAGCTCAAGTTTGTGCCGCCGGTAATATTCATGATCACTCCGCGCGCGCCTTCAATAGATGTTTCCAAAAGCGGACTCATGATGGCTTTTCGCGCCGCTTCCGCCGCGCGGTTTTCTCCCGACGCCACCCCGATGCCCATCAAGGCGGACCCGCGTTCGGTCATAATCGTCTTGACATCGGCAAAGTCCAGATTGATCAGTCCCGGGACGGCAATCAGGTCGGATATCCCCTGCACGCCTTGGCGGAGCACATTGTCGGCTTCGCGGAACGCTTCCAGCATCGGTGTTTTCTTGTCGACAATCTCCAACAGACGGTCATTCGGGATCACAATAAGCGTATCGACTTTCTCTTTCAACGCGGCAATGCCTTGATCGGCCTGGAGCGCCCGTTTGCGCCCTTCAAAGGTAAACGGTCTCGTAACGACGCCAACCGTCAGCGCGCCGCATTCCCGCGCAATTTCCGCAATAACAGGCGCGGCTCCGGTCCCCGTTCCGCCTCCCATGCCGGCGGTCACAAACACCATGTCCGCTCCGCGCAGCGTATTGACGATCGCTTCCTTCGACTCCTCCGCCGCTTTTTTGCCTACTTCCGGATTCGCCCCCGCACCGAGTCCTCTCGTCAATTTGTCGCCGATTTGCAGCTTATGCTCGGATTTGGCAAGGTTCAAAGCTTGGGCGTCGGTATTGACCGTTATAAATTCAACCCCTTTGACGCCAAATTCGATCATCCGGTTTACGGCGTTGCTGCCTCCGCCGCCGACGCCAATCACTTTAATTTGTGCAATATGGTCCATATCAAGATCAAACTCCAACATACGTGATATTCCCCCTCATTCCCAATCCTCGCAATAAGTCCGCATTCCGAAAAATAAGCACAAATAAATCCATGCAAGTTCGGCTCACATGCTTGTTAAATGAAATCGCGAAAATAATTCTTGATTGACTCCCACAAGCTTGCCTTTTCTTTTGCCGCGGCGGATTTGCGCAAACCGCTCTTTTTCGCGGACGCTTGTCCTCTCGGCCGCATATGTTTGGCGACATATTGAATGATGCCGACACCGCTTGTGTATGCGGAATCGCGAACACCGATAAAGTCGGGCACCGCTATGCGCACCGCCTGGTCCAGTTCCCGCTGCGCGATGGCGAGCACGCCCGGCATCGCTACCGTGCCGCCGGTCAGCACATAACCGCCGGGTATGTCTTTAACCCCCAGTTTTTGCACTTCGGCTCTGATCAAATGAAAAATTTCCGCCACTCTCGGTTCGATAATATGCGCCAGGTCGACTTGCGTAAATTCCTTTTCCACATTGCTGCCGATTCGGGTTACTTTAAAAACCTGGTCGGCGGCGGCATCTTCGATCACCGCGCAGCCAAATTTCAGCTTGATTCTTTCCGCAACATCCGTCTGGGTGCGCAATCCGATTGCGATGTCATTGGTGACGTATTCCCCGCCAATCGGCAGCGTGGACGTGGCAAGCAAATTTCCCTGTTCGAACACGGCGATTGTGGTTGCTCCGGCGCCGATATCGACAAGCACGCTTCCCATCGTTTTTTCATCCTTGGACAATGCAAGGTTTCCCGCCGCCAGCGACATCAATAAAATTCCGGAAATGTGCAAATCCGCTTTTTCCACGCAGCGCGTAAGGTTATGTATGGCTGTTTTCGCTCCGGTAATGATCGTGGCCTCCACTTCCAACCTGACGCCGATCATGCCGCGCGGATCGTTGATTCCGTCCAATCCATCGACCACGTATTGTTTGGGAACAATCCCGATGATCTCCCGCTCGGGAGGCAATGCAACTACCTTGGCAGCTTGCAGGACGCGTTCGATATCTTCATGCCCGATTTCCCTGTCTTCATTCGATACGGCCACAACGCCATGGCTCGATTGCAGGGCAATATGGCTGCCCATAATGCCGACATACACGTCTGAGATTTGGATGCCGACCATTCGTTCCGCATATTCCACTGCGCTGCGAATCGATTGAACGGTTTGGTCTATGTCAACGATGGAGCCTTTGCGGATCCCTTCCGAGTCGGCTGACCCAACTCCGATTATGTTGATGGATCCATTGTTGATTTCTCCGATAATGACACGAACTTTGGACGTTCCTATGTCTAAACTGACGATGATGTCATTGCCGCTCAACCGGTGGCACCCCCTGTTTCTTCAATTCGTTAAGGTGGCTTTGGCCGTTACTTTTGTACATATTCAACACGGTACCTATTTTCCCTCTTTTTTCTACAAATTTTTTAACTGGTAACTGATGGGCTATAGGAACATACTAAACTCAATTTTAACATTACTTCAATGAATTTGATAGAGATCAAATTTCCTACTTTAGTCCTGTGTATGGCCGGATTCATCTTCCGTCGGTTCGTTAACGGGGGAAAACGGCTTATGCGTATCCGCCTCCAGCAGCGTAATAATGCCCGGATCTTTGTCGGCGATAATGGTCGCCATCACATCCAGTTTTTGCTTAAGATAAGATACGGTCGTTATGACTTCAAAGCGGGAACGCGTAAACATCTTGATTTTGTCGGGATAGGAAACCGACGGGTCGGGGCGGATTTCCGATATGTCGGCAAGCTTTTCTTCCGGGATGGCGGCAAGCACCTGACACAATTGCGCCTTGGTCTTGTCCTGATCGCTCCAGCCGGAAAGAACCGGCCGGTTGAGGCTGATCCCGTCGCTCCCGGGTTTTACGGTGCTGCCGTTGGCCAGCACGACGCTTACTTTGCCGTCCGCGGAGATTTCATACGCCGCCTCCGCATATTCCTGCACCCGAACGATCACGCTGCCGGGGAAACGGGTTGCCACACGGGCGCTTTTGACAGGCGGCAATTTCGTTATCCTGCGCTCGATCGCCGTTCTATCAAGGAAAAAGAACGGATCGCCCACGCGCAAACCGGCCGCTTGTTCGATTTCCGTATCGGTCGCATACACGTTGCCAACTATTTTAATCTCGGATATGCGGCTGATGGAAGATTTGAAGAATAACACCGCGGATAAGGCAAGAAAAAAAACGATCACAAGCCATAGCAATTTGCGGCTGCCGCGCGGGCGCGGCCGTTCTTTTTGCAATTGCGGGATTCGTTCGATTGTGGCCACCTTTTTCCCCCCGTAAACAGAAAAACCTTTCCCCTTCCAATCGGAACCGGAAGGGGAATGTTCAGCGTTTCATGAGCATACATGTATAGTAATCAAGCCAGCGATGATTTCGGCAAAGCGGAATAGCGCTCAACATTGCCGCCGAGATGCCGCAACATGGATTCGATCCGGTCGTAACCGCGGTCAATGTGATAGACCCGCTCGATAACCGTCGTTCCTTTGGCGGCCAACCCCGCCAGAACAAGCGCGGCTCCGGCCCGCAAATCCGTAGCTTCGACCGTCGCTCCGTACAATCTCGGCACGCCCCTGATAAAAGCGGAGTTTAAGTCAAGCCGGATATCCGCGCCCATCCGGTTCAATTCGCCAACGTGCCTGAACCGCCCTTCAAAGATCGTTTCTTTGATAATGCTCAGCCCGTCGGCGAGTGACAGAAGCACCATTGCTTGCGCCTGCAAATCTGTCGGGAACGCGGGATAAGGTGCCGTCACAATCCGGTCAATGGCTTTTGGTTGCGTCTTGCTGTCTACGACTATTATATCATCTTCGCAGCTGATGTGGACACCGGCGCGCAAGAGCACATGTTGAACGGCGGTCAGATGTTCCGGAAATACTCCTTCAATTGTGACGCTGCCGCGGGTTACGGCGGCCGCAACCATCATCGTCCCGGCGACAATCCGGTCCGGAATAATCCGATATTCGCGCGGTTTCAAATTCGAAACGCCGTGAATGACAATTGTCTCCGTGCCCGCGCCGGTCACATTCGCACCCATCGCATTCAAAAATCGCTGCAAGTCCTGAATTTCCGGTTCTCTCGCGGCATTATGCAGCGTCGTCGTTCCGTCCGCCGTTACTGCCGCCATCATAATGTTTTCGGTAGCCCCTACGCTCGGCAAATCCAAAAAAAATTCCGCGCCTTTCAACCGATCGGCAGTGCACAGAATCGTTCCCGCCACCTCTTCGATGCGGGCGCCCAATGCTTGCAAACCTTTCAGGTGCAGATCGATTTTTCGGTCGCCGATCGCGCATCCGCCGGGTTGATAAAATTGCACTTTGCCGAATCGGGAAAGCAGAGGCCCCATTAGAAAGATGGAAGATCTCATTTGCCGCATCAAATGTTCGGGTATATGCCAGGAGTGCATCATGGATGTGTCGAGCGTCACTTTCTGTCTGATGTGTTCAGCGCGGCAGCCAAGCGAACGAAGAATGTCCAGCATTGATTTGATGTCGAGCAGGTCGGGCACATTATCGATCGTATGCGTCCCTTCCGATAAAATTGCGGCGGCGAGGATCGGCAGTGCCGCGTTTTTTGCCCCATGAATCCGGATTCTCCCGGCTAACGGCCTTCCGCCTTCGATCACCAGTTTCTCCAATGTTTCACCTCCGTCTTACCGCTCGCCCACCACCAACACTTCCGGAATCAGCCGCACCTTATACAAAGCAAATATTTTGTTCTGAATCAGCTCTATCAACGTAAGCACATCGTTTGCCGTCGCGTTTGCGACATTCACGATAAAGTTGGCGTGAAGCGGGGAAATTTCCGCTCCGCCGACGCGGGTTCCTTTTAATCCCGCCTGTTCAATCAGTTTTGCGGCATGCTGGTTTTCCGGATTGCGAAACACACTGCCCGCGCAAGCGGACTGCAAAGGCTGTGTTTGTAATCGCCGGTTTTTATGGGCTGCCATGGCAGCGGCTATTTCTTTGCGGTCGCCGTACGCCAATTGGAATACGGCTTCCGTGACGACAACGGAAGTTTGCTGCAATTTGGAGTGGCGGTAGGCAAAACACAGATCGGAAGCCGACCAGCGGGCAAATTTTCCGGTTTCATCCAGCACTTCGACCGACGCCAAAATGCGGGAAATATCCGAACCGTGCGCGCCCGCGTTCATATAAACGGCGCCGCCGACCGAGCCCGGAATACCGCCGGCGAATTCCAGCCCCGTCAACCCCGCCTTGCCTGCCACCACCGAAAGTTTGATCAGGCCGTAGGCGGCGCCCGCGGTAACGGTGCTATCCGCAATGCTTGCATAATCAAGCCCGCCGCCCAATTTCACAACAGCTCCGCGGATGCCTTTGTCCAATACAAGCATGTTGGAGCCGCGGCCAATTTTCATCCACGGCACCCGGTGGCGATGCAAAATGTTGATCGTATCCGCCAGTTGTTGCTTCGTCTCCGGCACCACAAACAAATCGGCCGGACCTCCGATTTTCCAAGTCGTGTGATTGGACATAGGCTCATCAAGCAAGATTCGGCGAATCCCGGCTGATCGCAGTTCGGATACGACTTCCTGCATGTCGGTACCTCCTTTGGTGGTGTGGCGCGCAATTCCTGCTGTCTGTCACGGATTATAGGATATGGTATGTATTATGCTCACCGAGTGTGACAATCGCCCAACCGCCGCGCGCCAAAGCCGCTCACTTGCTGATCCGCAGCAATTGCTCAACGACCAGGCTTGCCGCGTCCGGTTGCCCCAGTTTCCTGGAATTGGCGGCCATTTTTTCTCTCAGCGCCTCATCGTTGATCAACGCATGAACGGCTTGAAACAGCGTCTTCCCGGTTAAATCTTTCTCCAAAATGATTTCGGCGGCATGCTCGCGTTTCAGCCAGCGCGCGTTCGCTTCCTGATGGTTGTTGGTCACATTGGGCGAGGGCACGAGCACCGAAGGTATTCCGAGCGCCGTAACTTCAGCCAAAAAAGAGGCGCCGGCGCGGCTTACGACCAACGTTGCCGCGGACAAAATTTCCGGCATATTGTGCAAATACGGCACGATCTTTATATGTTCGGAATATCGCGCGCCATTAAATTTGTTTTTATAGTCATCATAATAAACTTTTCCGGTAACCCACACCACATATGTATCGCGCTCTCCGTCAAGCAGCGGAATCATCTTGAGCGCCGCTTCATTCAGCGCGCGCGCGCCCCTGCTTCCGCCGGTAATTAATATAAGCCTGGCTCCTTGCGGAATGCCCAATGTTTTGAAGCCTGTTCCCCGTTCGACATGAGCAACCTGCGAGGCGCTGGGATTGCCGGTATAAACGGCGTGCGCCGCGCCCCTGAAATGTTTCTCCGAACCTTTGAAACTTACGGCGACGACGGTCGCATACCTGCTTAAAAATTTATTGGTCAGTCCCGGGATGACATTCTGCTCGTGAATCAAAGTGGGTATGCCCAAACGGGAGGCGGCATAGACGACCGGGCCGCACACGAATCCGCCCGTTCCGACCACCGCGTCGGGCTTGAACTCGCGCAAAAGCCGTTTGCAGCGCTTTACCCCCGACAAAAATTTCAGGACTGTTTTCACATTGTACGGAGTGAAAAGTTTGCGGCGAAAGCCGGTAATGTCGATGGAAGAAAATGGGATGCCGTGCTTTTCGACAATTTCTTTTTCCAGGCCCGTCTCTGTTCCAATATACAGCAGTTCGGCGCCAGGAATCGCCTTTTGGCATTGTTTGCCGATGGCGATCGCCGGATAAATGTGGCCACCGGTGCCGCCGCCGCTTAAAACGATGCGCACGCGTTTTCACCTCGCATAGCGGGAAATATTGAGCAAAATGCCGATGGCCGTAAGAATGAGCGTCAACGATGAACCGCCGGCGCTAATCAGCGGAAGCGTTATTCCGGTAACGGGAAACAACCCGATGACGACGCCAATATTGATCAATACTTGCACGGCGATCAGGCTGACGATTCCGACCGCCAGCAAACTGCCGAACGTGTCGGGAGCGGTAATGGCCGTGCGCATGCCGCGCCAAAGCAAGAGAGCGAACAATAACAGGACCAGCGCGCCGCCGATAAACCCCAATTCTTCCGCGATAATGGAAAAAATAAAATCCGTTTGCGGCTCGGGCAAATAGTTGTATTTCTGCCGGCTCATGCCGAGACCCAAACCGACAAGTCCGCCCGGCCCGATCGCATAGAGCGATTGAATCGCTTGATAGCCCGCGCCGAGCGGGTCTTGCCACGGATCAAGGAACGCCGTAATCCGCTGCAACCGGTAAGGCGCAACCGCGACCAAACCGGCGAGGCCGACAAGCCCAACGCCGCCCAGCGCCAACAAATGCGACACGCGGGCGCCGGCGGCATATGCGACCAACAGCACCGCGCCGGCCAGCACCACGCCTGTTCCCAAGTCCGGCTGCAGCATGATGAGGCCGAAGGCTGAGCCGAGCAATAACAGCACCGGGAGCAAACCCTTCGTAAAACTGGTTATTTTCTTCTGCTCTGCGGAAAGCATTTTCGCAATAAATATGATCATGGCGAGCTTCATAAATTCGGACGGCTGAATGCCGAACGAGGCGATGCCAAGCCAGCTGCGGGCGCCGCCGCGGACAACGCCGACGCCCGGAATAATGACCAGCAAGAGCAGGACAAAGGCGATGATCAAGCCCATTTTAGCAAACTTTTTCCACAATTGATAATTGGCGTTCATGGCCAGGTACATCGCCATCACGCCCAATACGGCAAACAATAATTGCCGCTTCAAATAGTAAAACCTGTCGCCAAAATCGTGAAGCGCCAACACCGCGCTGGCGCTGTACACCATGACCACGCCAATGCCCAGAAGCAGCAAAGTCGCCATGATCATAACCGCATCGGGCGCCGTTTCCTGTTTAGCCAAGTGCAACACCTGCTTTCCTATACAACCTCTATGATAAAAGGTTATGCACGGCTTGTTTAAACATGCGTCCCCGCACTTCATACGACGGAAACATATCCCAGCTGGCGCAAGCCGGCGAGAACAAAATAACGTCGCCGGAAGCGGCGAGCCGAACCGCCGCCGCGGCCGCCTCCTGAATGGCAATTTCCTTATTTGCCGTTTCCGCGACGGAATGGATCTCTTTAATCCCCGCTTTTTCCGCCGTCGCTTTAATTTTGTCCTTTGTTTGCCCCAGGACAACAACGGCTTTTACCCGTTCCTTGAAAAGCGCCTCCAGCGCGGTAAATTCGGTTCCCCGGTCAAGCCCGCCGCCGACCCACACGATCGGCCGGTTGAACGATTCAAGCGATTTCACGGTGGCGGAAGGATTGGTCGCTTTTGAGTCATTATAGACATCGATGCCGTTTGCGCTTTTCACAAATTCAAGCCGATGCTCCACGCCGCGGAATGATTGAAGCGCGGAAGCGATTGCCGCACGGCCGGCTCCCGCGGACAGCGCAACCGCGACGGCGGCAAGCGCATTCTCCACATTATGCCGCCCGGGAATGCCCAATTCATCCACTTTCGCGATCGGAACAAGCTCGCCTTCGCCCGGCGCGTACACGATCATCTCGCGCTTTTCCCCGTTCGCATCCGGCATGAAATCGAGAAAGACGCCACGGTCAAGCCGCTGTTTCGCCGAAAACGGCAAAACTTTTGCGGTGAGACCCGACTCGATAATGCGTCTGCATACGGGATCGTCCCAATTCAGCACCGCCGTATCCTGTTCGGTCTGATTCGCAAACAGTTTTCTTTTTGCGGCAATATAATCGTCCATCGTGCCGTGGTAATCCATATGTGTTTCGTAAATGTTCAACAGGCAGGCAACGTTTGGCCGAAATTGCCGCGTTCCTTTCAGTTGAAAGCTGCTCAACTCCAGCACCATCCACTTGCCGCCGTCCATGTTCCGCACGGCGTCGCACAGCGGCGTGCCGATATTGCCCGCAACAATAGGGGCTAGTCCGGCTTCTTGCAGCATCAAACCGATCCACGTCGTCGTCGTCGTTTTGCCGTTGGAGCCGGTTACCGCGGCGATCGGCAAGCTGAATAAATGGGCTGCGACTTCAACCTCCGTGACCACTTCGATGCCGAGCTCCAGCGCCTTTTTAACCGCCGGCACCGAATACTTGATGCCCGGATTTTTCACCACCAGGCTGACATCGGAACGAATCAATTGCGCGGGATGGGAGCCGCAAACGACACGCACGCCCAGCTTCTCCAATTCCCCCGCTTCCGGACAATCCTCACGCGGCTTGACGTCGTTGACGGTCACTTTTGCGCCGAAATCGTGAAACAGCTTGGATACTGCCAGTCCGCTTTTTGCCAATCCGAGCACAACAACTTTTTTGCCTGCATAAGTGTTGGGATGCCGCATCTGTTATAACCCCTCGTTCAAATAGATTCCTAGTGCCGCAAACAGGATCCCCGCCGCCCAAAAGGTGATGACGACCCGCCATTCCGACCAGCCCGACAACTCAAAATGATGATGAAGAGGGCTCATTTTGAAGACGCGTCTGCCGGTTGTTTTAAAGGAAATGACCTGAATGATGACCGACAATATTTCAAGGACAAAAACCCCTCCCAACAATAATAGCAACAGTTCGGCGTTGGTCAAAACCGCAACCGCCACCAGACCGCCGCCAATGCCAAGCGAGCCGGTGTCGCCCATGAACACCTTGGCCGGATGCGCATTGTACACCAAAAAGCCCAATAGCGCGCCGATCATGGCTGCCGAAAACATCGCCGATTCCCATTCGGTATGGTACATCGCGATTGCCAAAAGCGCGCCGAATGCCACCACGGCGGTTCCCGAAAGCAGCCCGTCAAGTCCATCCGTAAAGTTGACAGCATTGGACATGCCCATCATCAGCAAAATAATCAATACATAATAAAACCAGCCCAGTTGAATGTCCGCGTCCAATAACGGTACATGCAAGGCGGTGGAATGCCGGGAATGGATGAGCAGGATACAGACTATGACGGCAAACAACAGTTGCCCGAGCAGCTTTTGTTTTGCTGTAAGCCCCAGCGAGCGTTTGAACACAATTTTGATATAATCGTCCAGGAAGCCGACCAGTCCATAACCGAGAGCGGCGAAAAGCAAAATATAAAAATCGGCCGATCTGTCCGATACCCGCACATAGGCAAGCGTGAGCGAGAGGAGAATGATGATCCCCCCCATGGTCGGCGTTCCGGCCTTCTTTTGGTGCGCCTGCGGCCCTTCCATGCGGATTTGCTGGCCGAACTTCAGTCTCCTCAAGAGCGGAATGAACAACGGGCCCAACAGCACGGACAAGATAAAGGAGACTCCTAACGTAAACAATACAGCCGAAAAATCCACTGGCAAACCTCCTACAAGCGTTAAATCTTCAGTTGCTTCAGGCGCTCAACCGCTTCTTCCAGCTTCATGCCGCGCGACGCCTTAAACAAGACGACATCTTCACGCGTTGCGAATTCCGCCACACAACCGGCAATGTCTTCCTTGCGCGGCAAAACGACAACTTTCCCGGGAGCAAACTTTTTCTCCGCTTCCTCGGCAATGTAACGCGCCAGCTTGCCGAACACAAATACGCGGTCAATCCGCCCGGGTTCAAGCATCCTGCCGATCTCCCGATGAAATTCAATTTCCCTTTCGCCCAATTCGAGCATATCTCCCAGCACAACGATTTTCTGGCGGTATCCTTTTAACGCCGCCACAAGCTTGAGCGCCGCTTTCATCGATGTCGGGCTGGCGTTGTATGCATCGTTTAAAATGGTAAGTCCGGTAACGCCTTTGACGACTTCAATGCGCATGCCTGTGGTATGAAGTTGCTTTAAACCGTTTTTCACGGCATCGTCGGATACGCCCATATATTTGGAAATGGCAATCGCGGAAAGCGCATTGATCACATTGTGCTCCCCCAATAGCGGCAACGAGAAAGTCGGTGTCCCTTCCGCATGAATCGAAAAATAAGTGCGGTTTTCTTCCTGGTTCAGCATGATGCCAACGGGATAATAATCATTTGTGCACTGCGCGCCGAAACGGAATGTTTTCAACGCGGGGTGGGTTTCCCTCCACTTTCCGATCAGCCGTTCCAACAAAGGTTCGTCCCCGTTGTATACGAGCAGACCGTCCTCCGCCATGCCTTGCAAAATTTCCAATTTCGCCAAAGCGATTTGTTCGCGCGATCCGAGCTGCAGCAAATGCGACTCGCCGATATTCGTAATGACCGCCGCTTCCGGTTTGGCGATGCGGGACAAGAGCGCGATTTCGCCGCGGCCGCTCATCCCCATTTCCAAAACGGCCATTTCCGTCTCCTCATCCATCTGCAAAATGGTTAGGGGCAGCCCGATGTGATTATTCAGATTTCCCTGCGTTTTGTGCACTTTGTACGTGGTCGCCAAAATCGCCGCAATCATGTCTTTCGTGGTCGTTTTTCCGTTACTGCCGGTTACGCCGATAATCCTCGCCGGCAGTTCCGTCCGATACGCCTGGGCCAATTGCTGTAAAGCGGCCAACGAATCATCCACAAACAACAAGGGAATATCTTCGGGCGGGTTTGGTTTGTCTTTTTGCCACAACGAAGCGGCCGCTCCCTGGCTGTATGCCTGCGTCACAAAGTCATGGCCGTCAAAGCGGTCGCCAATGATCGGCACGAACAAATTTCCTTCCGCGACCGACCGCGAATCCGTCGTAACGCCGGATATTTCGAGCGAATCGCCGCCAATCGGATTGTACACCGCATCAACCATGATTGCAATTTCCGCTAATTTTTTTTTGATCACGCTCATAAACTCCTTATCGCTTCTATTGCTGCCAGCCTGTCGTCAAATTCATAAGCGACGCCGTTAATCAGCTGATAAGTCTCATGACCTTTGCCCGCTATCAATACGACATCGCCCTTGCTCGCCAGGCGAACGGCTTGCCGGATCGCTTCCTTGCGGCTTACGATCATTTCGCAACAATCTTTGCCAATGCCCGAGGCTTCAATACCCGGCGCAATATCGCGCAAAATCTGAAGCGGCTCCTCGGTGCGGGGGTTGTCGGAGGTGACGATGACATAATCGCTCATTTGGCCGGCGATCTTCCCCATGATCGGGCGCTTCGTGCGGTCGCGGTCGCCGCCGCAGCCGAAAACCGTAATGATACGGCCCGCGGCGAATTGCCTGATAGCATGAAGCGCATTTTGCAAACCGTCGGGGGTATGGGCATAGTCCACAACGACCAGGAAGTCCTGCCCGGCTTGCACCGGCTCCATGCGCCCCGCGACATTTTGCGCCGTTTCCAGACTATGCTTGATTTGCGCAAAAGGTATCCGCTCCGCCAGGCACGCGGCAAATGCGGCCAGGCAATTGTACACGTTGAATTTGCCGATCAGCTTGATGTTCATTTCCGCCGTTCCGGCAAACGTCGACACGTAAAAGGAAGTGCCATTGGCCGTAATTTTTACGTTGCTCGCCTTCACGTCCGCGTCGTTGTCGACGCCATACGTAACTGTTTGCGCCGATGTCATCCGCGCGTATTCCGCCGAAGCGGGGTCGTCGGCGTTCAACACCGCATAACACGCCCTTGCCAAATCCGGCTCAAACTCGTTGCCCAGCCGCGAAAACAACAATCCTTTGGCCGCTTTGTAATTTTCCATCGTCAGATGATAATCGAGATGATCTTGCGTCAGATTGGTAAACACGGCGGAACGGTAACGCAATCCTTTCACCCTGCCCAATTCCAACGCGTGACTGGATACTTCCATCACGCAATAATCCGTCTTTTCATCCGCCATCAGGCGCAGATTTTGCTGCAGTTCAACAACATCTTGCGTCGTCCGGTCCGCATTGTAAAAATGGTTTCCGATTTTCATGCGGATCGTGCCCATCAAGCCGGTGCGGAATCCGTTTTGCCGCAAAATCTGTTCTATTAAATAAGTCGTAGTCGTTTTGCCGTTCGTTCCGGTTACGCCGATCAGCCGCATTTCTCTGCCGGGATAACCGTAAAAATGGCTTGCGATCACGGCCATCGCATACCGGCAATCCTTCACAAAAAGCTTCGGCAGCCCGACAGCGACATCCCGTTCCACGACGAGCGCCGCCGCCCCGTTCGCCGCCGCGTCCGCCGCGAAGTCATGGCCGTCAAAAACAAGCCCGGGCACGCAAATAAATAGATCCCCCGGCTGCACTTTCCGCGAATCTGTTTGTATTCCCGTAATTTGCGTCTGGCTGTCGCCCGCCAATCGCGAAACCAACAGCAGTTCAGACAAATCCTGCAGCCTCATCAAGAATCCTCCTCAAGGCTTTCTGAAGGAAAGCAACCTCTCAAGCGAAAGCTGCCTGTCAATTCATGCGGGTGCAGTCTCTTCCATGTTATCCATTATATCACCATTTCTGACGGAACAATCACTCGTTTTGTTTCTCCCTGGTTAAAAAGATTCGAATCGTCGAGCCTTTTTCGACCCGTGTTCCCGCTTTTGGAGCCTGGCTTACGACCAGATCGCCGGAACCCGATTTGGCCAACAGGAAATCGGAATTCATATCTTCATAAATGTCGTCAATCGTTCTGCCTACAAGGTCGGGAACTTCCACGATGCGGGTGTCTCCGTACTGGTATTTTTTGTCGATCTGGTTGCTGCGCGGTTCAACGCCCATATAACGAAGCGAATCTTCCATAATGTTCTTGACGATCGGAGCGGCGATCAATCCCCCGAACTGGATCCCTTGCGGATCATCGACAGCGATATAGATGATGATCTGCGGATCGTCCGCCGGCGCAAACCCGATGAAAGAAACGATATGCTCATTGGGTGAATAGCGGCCGCCGATTACTTTTTGCGCCGTGCCTGTCTTGCCGCCGACCCGGTATCCGTCAATAAACGCATGCCGCCCGGTGCCTTTGGCCACCACGCTTTCCAATGCAAACCGCATCTGCTGCGACGTTTCCGCCGAGATAACCTGGCGCACCGGCTGCGGCGCTTTCTCCTCGATCTTTTCGCCCGTTACGGGATTGATCCACGCTTTTGCGACATGCGGCTTATACAGATACCCGCCGTTGATGGCTGCCGAGACCGCCGTAATCTGCTGAATCGGCGTTACGGAAACGCCTTGGCCGAACGCGGTGGTGGCCAGCTCCACCGGGCCCATGCGCGACGGTTTGAACAAAATGCCGTTTTCCTCGCCGCGCAAGTCGATGCCCGTTTTTTTTCCGAAGCCGAATTGTTGAATATAGTTGAGCAATGTTTCTTTGCCGAGCCGCTGGCCGAGCACAACGAACCCCGGGTTGCAGGAGTTTTGCGCCACTTCCAGGAACGTTTGGCTGCCGTGACCGCCGTGTTTCCAGCAGTGCAGCGTGGCGCCCGCGACTTCTATTTTGCCGGAATCGTAATAATGATCGCGCAGCAAATCAACTTTTTTCTCTTCCAAAGCGGCGGCGAGCGTAATGATTTTGAACGTGGAACCCGGTTCGTACGTCATCCAGATCGGCAAATTGCGATTGTATGTGTCGGGCGAATATTCCTGATAATTCCCCGGTTCATATGTCGGGCGCGAGGACATCGCCAGGATTTCTCCGTTGTTTGGGTTCATGGCGATGCCGATTATATGTTTGGGCTGCAGCCGGACCATCGCCAAATCCATTTCCCGCTCCATAAACGACTGGATCGCTTTGTCAATCGTAAGCTCCAGGTTCAAGCCGTCGCGCGGGCGATTGTACGCATCGGCGGAATGGGGCATCTTCTTGCCGCCGGCATCGGCCAGAAACGAGACGCTTCCGTTGATGCCTTTCAGCAAATCGTCGTATTCCAGTTCCACACCGGTCAAGCCCTGGTTGTCGATGCCCGTAAAACCAAGCACATGCGCCGCCAGGCTGCCGTACGGGTAATACCGTTTGTTGTCTTCGGCGAGATAAACTCCCGGCAGGTAAAGTTCGCGGATGCGCTGCGCTTTTTCGAGCGAAATTTTGCGCCCACCCGGTTGAATTTTGACAATCGACTCGGCTTTTGTAATTGTCGCCAAAATTTTGTTTTCCGACATCCCCAATTCCGCCGCCAGCAATTTGGCGGTTTTCGCCGGATCTTTTACCTGGGCCGGCACGACCATGACCGACGGCGAACTTATGTTATAAGCCAGCCTTTCTCCGTTGCGGTCCATGATTTCGCCGCGCTTGGCGGCAAACGGGATATTCCGCAGCCACAAATCTTCCGCCCTTTCCGCCAGTTCACGGCCTTTCCACAACTGCAAATATCCGAGTCGCACGATTAATGCGGCAAACATGAAAATGGCAGCCAGCAATATCCATATCAATCTGCGGCGTATGGTCGTACTGGATACTCGCACGTCGCACCGCCCCCTGTCCCGTTTTCAGTCGAACAAAAGCGGCCGATGCCAAACATTCGGAAGTAGTCCGCTTTTAGTATACAACAGTATTCGGGACAGCCTGCCGTTAGAACGCGAACCTCTGCTTGGCTTACTCCGCCTCCGTTTCTTCGGCGTTTGCCGGAGGTTTAGCCGGCGGTGTCAATATGATGGTTACGCTCCGCTTGCCGTCCGCGGCATCGGTTTCTTTTTGCCCGCTGACAAAGCCTTCGCCGGAAAAAGTGCATTCCGCCTGAAGCAGTCCGCATACCTCCAGCGCGTCACGCAACGACTTTCCGGTCAAATCGGGCATCCGGGTTTTGGCGGGATCATCGGTCAGCAAAAGCACCTGTTGTCCGGCGCCGATTTGCGCGCCTTTGCCGGGAAATTGCTTTATCACCTTTTGGCCGGCGCCCAAAACGCCATATGCGATCTGTTTTTTCTGCAACATGGCGGTCGCTTCCGCAAGCGGCAAGCCGGTCAGATCCGGTACTTCCTTCATCATTTCGCCGCTTTGCACCTGGACGGCGTCCTGGCTTTGGTCGCGGGAAGGCACGCCCAAATAGCGCAGCGTATTCAAAACGATACTTTTGAAAACGGGCGCCGCAACCTCTCCGCCCGCGCGGTAATCCCCGCCAAGCGCAGGATCGTCGACAATGACGATTACCGCTATTTTCGGATCTTCCACGGGGGCAAAACCGACAAAGGAAACAACATAGCGGTCTTCGGCATATTCGCCGTTGATCACTTTTTGCGCCGTTCCGGTTTTTCCGGCGATACTGTATTCCTTCAAATAGGCGCGGCGTCCGGTGCCGATTTGCTGATCGGATACGACCTGCTCCAGATAACCGGCTACTTTATGGGCCGTGTCCGCGCTAATCACGCGGCGCACCTCTTCCGGCTCCACTTTTTTGATCGGTTTATTGCTTGCCGGGTCGATTACTTCTTTCAAGATGTGCGGTTTAAGCAGAACGCCGCCGTTGGCGACAGCGGCAACAGCAGCCACCTGCTGCAACGCCGTGACCGTCACCTTGCCTTGCCCGAACGTGGCGGTCGCCACTTCCGACGGCCAACGAAAGTCGATAATGCCGGCCGACTCGCCCGGAAGATCGATTCCCGTCTTTACGCCAAAACCGAAATTTTGAATGTAGTCCCGTAATTTTTTTTCGCCCAACCCTTCATAACCCAATTTGACAAAGGCGACGTTGCTGGAGCGCTTCAATCCTTCCAGATACGTGATTCTCCCCCATCCGACCCAATTGTGGTCGTGAATGGTGGCGCCGCCTACGGTAATCGTGCCGGATTCATACGTATCGTTCGGATGAAACAGCCCCTCCTGCACCGCGCCGGACAGCGTAACGATTTTAAAGGTCGATCCCGGTTCGTATTGCGATGTAATCGCATGGTTGATGAAGTACGACTGATCCGGTGTTAGCCAATATTTGTTGGGATTGAAATCCGGCAAGCTGTCCATGGCCAAAATGTCCATCGTATTCGGGTCCGCGACAATTGCCATGGCGCTTTTGGGCTTGTATTTGGCAAACGTTTGGCGCAGCGCGTCATCGACGAAATGCTGAATATTCCGATCGATCGTAAGCATCACGGTTTTGCCATCCTTGGGCGGCTTGTACGATACTTTGCTGTTGGGCAGCGCGTTGCCGTGCAAATCTTTCTCATAACTGATCGAGCCGGGCGTGCCTTGCAGCAAATCATCAAACATGAATTCCGCGCCCATTACGGCATCGCCCTCTTTGTTCGTGTAACCGATCACGTGCGCTGCCAATGAGCCGCCGGGATAGTAGCGTTTCTGCTGCGGCAGCAAATAGATTCCCGGCAAATCCTGTTTGGCGATCAACTCTTTAATTTGGTCGGCCACGTCCGCATCGATCTTCCAACCTTCAATTCTGACTTCCACCTGCGGCTGAAAACTGCCGTCCTCGCGCTTTTTGGTGGCGAGCGACAACAGTTTCTCCCGTCCTTCCGCCGTATCCATGCCAAGTATCGGCGCAAGACCGTTCACGACTTCGTTTACGACATTTCCTTCATGAATGATCTTCGGATTAAGCGCGACCGTATAAGCCGGGACGTCTTCCGACAAAATTTTGCCGTTGCGATCGACAATCGTTCCCCGCTTCGGCTGCAGCACTTCGCTTGTTTTCCAGCTTCGTTCCGCCCGTTGCATCAACCATGCGGAATCTACCACCTGCAAATAGTAAAGTTTGCCAATTATAGCCATAAAAAAAAGGGTGAAAAATCCTCCTATCAAAAGCGACCGGATTCTAACCCTTTTTGCCATGCCAGGTCAACCCCTCAAATCTTTAGTCCAATGTTACGGTTTTTGCCCGAAAGCAACATCGGTGTCGGATGTACCGGTGTTCAACGCATATTTGCTGTCGGCGGAAATTTCCTTGACCTCATCTTCGGAAGAGTTGCGCAAGCCCAATTGTTGCGCCTGTTCAATGATGCGCCTGGGATCCTGGTATTTCAAAATATCCAACTTCAGTTTGCGGTTTTCATCTTCCAATATGCGGATTTCGTTATCGATTTTCGTAATTTTGGTGTTGATTTCATAGATTTGCGCATAGCGCCATACGATCATGCCGGCTACGACGACGCAAACGGCGACGGCAAACAAATACAACAGCTTTTCCTGAACCGGCAATGTTTTGCGATGTATGACCACTCTGCGTTTTTCCGTTATTTGCGGCTTATTTTTGGCAGCGATCGCGAGATTCCCGCGAATATATTGCGCCATCATCAAGCCCTCCTCTCCATCTGCGTTTTTTCCGCGATGCGCAATTTTGCCGAACGCGCCCTGGGGTTACGCTCCAGTTCCCGCTCGCCGGGCAAAATCGGTTTTTTCGTTACAAGCTTGAGCTCTCCCGCCAGGTTGCACACACATAAAGGAAAATCCGGCGGGCAAGTGCATTTTCCGACAAATTTCGCGAAAGTTTGTTTGCATATTCTGTCTTCGAGCGAATGAAACGAGATAACGGCCACCCGGCCGCCCGGGGCGAGACACGCAACGGCTTGCTCCAGCGCTTCCGCAAGGGCGCCCAGTTCGTCGTTGACCGCAATCCGCAGCGCCTGAAAGCTGCGTTTCGCCGGATGCGGCCCGCTCCTTCGCGCCGCGGCCGGGATAGCCCGTTTGATCAGCTCTGCCAGTTGCCCCGTCGTCTCGATTGGTCTTTTTTCCCGCTCTTTCACGAGTTCGCGGGCAATTTTCCGGGCGAATTTTTCTTCCCCATATGCAGCCAGGATTCGCGAAAGTTCGCCTTCCGGCCATTCATTTACGATTTTTCGGGCGGTTAATTCGCCGCTTAAATCCATTCGCATGTCAAGCTCCGCATCCTGGTTGTAACTGAACCCACGGCCGGCTTCGTCCAATTGGGGCGACGACACGCCCAAATCGAACAATATGCCGTTAACCTGGGGAATGCCATTGACCGCGGGCGCGCCCGCTCGCAGCAGCGCCGCTTGCAAATTACGGAAATTGTCCTTGATAAGCACCACTTTATCGCGGAAGGGAGCCAGCGCTGTTTGGGCATTCAGAATGGCTGTTTCATCCTGATCAATTGCGTACAGCTTGCCACCATCCGCCAACCTGGCCGCTATTGCCAAACTGTGCCCCGCTCCGCCCAACGTGCAATCGACATAGATTCCGTCGGGCTCAACCCGCAAACCTTCCACCGCTTCGTTTTGCAATACCGTGATATGGTGAAACAAAGCGGCCTCCTCCTTGTCATGCAAGCGCTAGAAATGAAAATCAAAGTCAACCAGTTTTTCCGCGATTTCGTTAAAAGATTCTTCCGATGCTTTCGCATAGTCGTGCCAAATTTCTTTACTCCAGATTTCTACGCGGTTGGATACGCCAATCACAACGCATTCCTTCTCCAATTTGGCGTGCTCAACCAGATTTTTGGGCATATTTACTCTGCCCTGCTTGTCCAATTCGCATTCAGTCGCGCCCGAGAAGAAAAAGCGGGTAAATGCGCGGGCATCGGACTTCATCAGCGGCAACGATTTCAGCTTTTGTTCCATCTGCGTCCATTCCTGGCGCGGATAAACGAACAGGCAGCGATCGAGTCCGCGGGTTATTATGAATGACGGACCGAGGGCGTCACGAAATTTAACCGGAATGAATAACCGGCCTTTATCGTCGATCGAATGCTGATATTCGCCCATAAACATCGGCCGTCGCTCCTTCGTTCCCCGCTTCCACCACTTCGCTCCACTTTCCACCACACAACTATGCTTATTCTCCACTGAACAAAAAAATCCTGCTCACAGAAGCAGGATTTCCAAATTTTTTATGATCTTTTTTTATTTATGAATGGTTTTTTTGTCACATATTGGCTGACGAATCGGCGTTGTCATTGTCATTGCTTGCCGGGTTATTGCGGGATGACGGCGGATTTTTCCTGTAACGCGCTCTTTTTCGCCACCAAACAACAAACGGTGCCGCCACGGCTGCAAGCAACAGGATGATCGGCAGCGCCCCGGCCAGGAAAATAAACAATTCGGTAAAAAAGGAGGCGATTCCGCGCAAGCTTCCGTTTAATGCTTTGCCGGCCCGCTCCCAAACAGGACCTTTCATTTTCTCCGCGGCGGCTTTCTGTTTTTGCAACTGCTCGCGGACGCGCAATTCAATCGTTGAATATGCGACATTGCGGTCGAGATAGCGCATTCTGCCTTTGATTTGTTCGATTTCTTCCTGTACGGAAGCCAGTTCATTGGAAAATTTAAGCAAACTGTCGGAGTTGGTTGCTTTCTCCATAAACGAGAGCAATCTGGCTTCTACGACTTGCTTCGCTTTCAGTCTGGACTCCAAATCAACATACTCTTCGGTAACGTCCTGTCCCTCAACGGCCGGCTGGAACGTTTTCGGGCTGATTTGTCTTAGCTTTTCGATAAAGGAGAAGAAGCCTTGCGACGGGACTTTAATCACAAACGTGCCGCCGCGCTCATAAAGCGATTGCGACTCGGTAAACTGCAAAATATAGCCGCCGGAAAGCGCAATCAAATCGCGGATTTTCGCGGAAGCTTCCGCGTAATCCGCCACTTCCATCGTCGCATTCGCATGATAGATCAGCTTGCGGTTTTCCGGCAAGGCGGTTTCTCCCGCGCCAATGCCGTTAGAATTTGCCTCGCTCCCAAGTTTGCTTTCGTTGCTGTCCGCGGTAAACGCCAATTGCTCCGAACTCGCCTGGCCGCTTCCCGCCGCTTTGCTGTTCGTTGCTACGTCCGCCGCCGCATTGACGGCTTTGTTACCGTTTGCGGTTGCCGAATCGGAACTTTTGCCGCCGGCGCATCCGGTTACAAGCAGCAAAACGAACAGCAGTATGAATGGCGAGAGCAACATTTTTCCGGCAAAAGGCCGTTTCTCTGTTGGAAAGTCGTTACTTTTCCCCTGATTCATAGCCGAGCCCCCTTACAGATTTTTGCCGTTTTCACGGTTTAATCCATAAACGGGCCAAACACCATAAAGGTTGCAAGGTATTTCGGATGATCACATCTTTAGTGCGGCTGCCAACTTTCCAAATACGTTTTTTGCTCCAACGTAAGCCGGTCGATGGCAATCCCGAGCGACTCCAGTTTATATCGCGCCACCGTTTCATCCAATTCATACGGCATGTTCAATACGCGCCCGCCGATCTTTTCATAATGCTCGTTCACGTATTGCAAAGCCATTGCCTGAAGCGCGAAGGTCATATCCATAATTTCCGCCGGATGACCGTCTCCCGCCGCCAGGTTCACAAGGCGTCCTTCCGCCAAAAGATACAGCTTGCGCCCGTCCGCCAATTCGTATTCCTCGATATTTCTGCGCACGGTTCGAATGGAAACTGCTTGCGCGGCCAATTCCGGCTTGTTCACTTCCACATCGAAATGGCCGGCATTGCACATGATCGCGCCGCCTTTCATGACCCGGAAATGCTCGCCGCGGATGACGTCGCGATTGCCTGTCACAGTGACGAAAATATCGCCGATCTTGGCGGCTTCCGCCATCGACATGACGCGAAATCCGTCCATATAAGCCTCAACGGCTTTAATCGCGTCCACTTCCGTTACGACCACATTCGCGCCAAGCCCTTTTGCCCGCATGGCCACGCCTTTTCCGCACCAGCCGTAGCCGACGACAACGACTGTTTTTCCGGCGACAACCAGATTGGTTGTGCGATTGATGCCGTCCCAAACCGATTGCCCGGTGCCGTAGCGGTTATCGAACAAATATTTGCAATAGGCGTCGTTAACGGCGATCATCGGAAATTGCAGTTCGCCCGCTTTATCCATCGCTTTCAGGCGCAAGATGCCCGTGGTCGTTTCTTCCGCGCCGCCTCTAACTTGCGCGAGCAAATCGCGCCTTTCCGAATGCAGCGTGGAGACGAGGTCGCCCCCGTCGTCGATAATCAGGTCCGGCTTCGTTTCCAACGTCCGCAACAAATGATTTTTATATTCGTCGGGCGTCGGGTTGTACCTGGCGAAAACGGTAATTCCGTCTTCCACGAGCGCCGCGCAAATGTCATCCTGCGTCGACAGCGGATTGCTGCCGGTTATCGCGACTTCAGCCCCGCCCGCTTGGACCACTTTTGCCAAATATGCCGTCTTCGCTTCCAAATGCAAGGAAATCGCAACTTTCAATCCTTTGAACGGCTGTTCTTTTTCGAATCGCGCGCGAATGCGGTTCAAAACCGGCATGTGCGCCTTTGCCCATGCGATTTTCAGATGTCCATCGGGGGCAAGCGAAATGTCTTTGATCATGCTGTTGGTTGCCTTTGTCGCCAACGTCATCCCCTCCTACGTTACAAATAGACGATTTTATGGCGGCCGTTTGCTTGCAACGGCAACCGGACCAATTCGTCGATAAACCCGCTGCCATAGCGATTCAAATAAGCAAAACAATTATATACTCTTTCCTGCGGCTTTTCCATCGGATGGATGGTCAATTTGATTCTTTCCAATTGGCGAAGCGCGGCTTCATGCTGGGAGGACAACGCCGTCGCGGCCTTGTGATGCAAAAAGTCGATTTGTTCGAGTATTTTTTGCAAATTTGTCTCGCCCAAGGCGCCGATACCGGGATTGATCGCGCTTAATTCCGCCAGCAGCGGGCGGTACATTCGCGAAAATTCCGCTTTGGCGAAAGAAAACTTTTCCTTAAGCCGAAACTCGTCATGCGCCGCAAGCCATTCCCGCTTTTTCTCGGAAAACCGGTAAAGGACGTCCGCAAACGATAGCGCGTATTTTTGCATTTGCTTGCGGACCGTTCCTTCCACCAATGTGAGCGAAATCCGCGGAACGATAATCGGCTGCACCATCCCCAATACGCGAAAGGCTTCGCCGGTTTGCCCCCAATAGGCGATTTCTCCCGGACCGAGCACCGTCGCCAGTACCGGAAACAAATATTCCTGCATCAACGGGCGGGTAAGCACATTATTGCTAAGCCGCTCGGGCGCGGTTTCGGCGATTCGCAAGAGCTCTTCCTCCGGCATCGTAAGCGCGCCTTTTTTATCGGTTAAAAGCCCGCCTTCCGCAAACAGGAGCGTGCGTTCATGCTTATGCTGCACAAACAGATTGACGCCATTTTCGCTCACATGCGCTTGCGGCGCGTAGCCGCTTTCGGCGTTGGCCCGTGAAGCGCGCAAATACGCGTCGTTCAGTTCGCGATAGCGCTTTATGAGATGCACAAAAAAAGGACTTTCCAGTTTGCGGATGCGAATATCGTCGGAGTCGAACAGAACAAGTCCGTATTGGCCGAACAGCCATGCCATGATGCGCGCAAACGATTCGGCAAGCGTATCCGCCTCGCGGCAAATCCCGGCGACTTTGGCGAGCAGCTCGCGCTTGAATTCCGTATCCGCGAGCGACCGTTCCAGCCCCTTGTACGCTTCTTCCCATTCCGCGCGCGAGATGCGCCGTTTGCTGACGGATATTCGTTTGCCGTTTGCATCCTCGGGGTTGCCGATCGTCAATTTTTCCACTTGCAATTCTTTATTCAAGTAATGAATATGGTTTACTTCCGCAAAATCATGGTCTTCGCCGGCAATCCAAAATACCGGGACGACCGGGCGGTTGAACCGCTTGCGCAAGTCGTCGGCAAGCCGAATGAGCGTGATCGCTTTATGGATCACATACAACGGCCCGGTAAACAGCCCGGCTTGTTGGCCGCCGACAACCGCCAGCGTGCCGGGATTCGCCAGGCTTTTCGCTTGCGCATGCGCTTCCGGAGAATTGCCGATCATTTCGTTGTAGTCGGCAAGCGCGTCGGCCAGTTGCTGTTTATCAACATGCGGCGCCGCGGATTGCGAAAGCCAGCGCACGCGGTCTGTCCAAGCAGCCTCTTGCAGAAAGTGATGCGCAAAAATGGAAGCCGCTCGCGGCGATTGATTGATATAATCGTCGGTCATCGTTTGCCCGCTGGGAAGATTCATTTCTTCAACGTTTAGCACTTAAGACGCCCCTTATCATGCGAAAATGACTACGATGAAATTTACACCGCCGCAATATGTTGGATTATGGAAACGACTGACAAGAGCAAATAACAAAAACTAAGGAAAAGAAAGCCGAAACGCCAAACGGCGCGAAAAATTTTTTTGTAATCAATCATCCCAACATTGCGGTTTTGCAAGCTGCCCAAAAGCCCGGCGCCGATTACGAACGCCAAAACCAAAAGCCAAATGCCGTTCAGGCTCGTATGCACAACTTTATCATACAACGCGGATACCGATCCGACCAGCAAAAAGGTCGTAACATCCGCGGCGTAACCGAACGCTTTTTTTCGGTCGGGCAGCAAAACTCCGAGTACGATGAAAATAATGACAAATGGCAGAAACGGGACGACCGCCAGTATCGCGTACAAATGTGCGATCCACTGCCAAATAACAGTCATTGTTCAGGCAACAACTCCTTCAATCGATTCAATTTATTATAACATAGAAAAATTTTCAAGCCGAATAGGGAAATTTGCCTGCGGCATGATTCCGTTGAACGCTACCGGTAACCAGGTGAATTGGCGCGCTCCGGCCGTATGCGGGAAAATCTCCCGTTATTTTCGGCAACTTTACGCAAAAATGAAATTATGCAGGAAAACCTCCCGCATAATTTTCCGAAAACCGCCAATGGCTGAAAAACGGCGAATTTATACGGGAGTTTTTCCAGCATAAGATCTGATAAACGGTATTTCCATCATTTATACCGGAGGATTTCCCGCATGCATATGATTGATGTTCGGGCTGACCGTTAGCGGTGCGCAAACGAAAACAAGACCCTGCGCGGGTCTTGGCGTTTGTTCAGATATGTGTTTACTCGATTCGTTCCAAATTGCCGTTGGCATCCATTTTAAACCGCGGTTTGTGCTCGTCTTCTTCCTCTGTCAAAAAGGCGAGCTTCCGCGCACGATCCATGATCTTGATCAGCGCTTTGTAGTCATCGTTGACGACGCGGTAATCGGACGACACTTCATTTACCTGTTTCGATAAATTTTCATTTTCTGTGCGCAGCCTTTGCAATTCTTCGTCTTTTTCTTTCAACTCTTTTTCCAATTGCCTGATTTGTTTCGTATACTCTTGATGGCTGGCGCGAAATTGCCGCAAAAAACGAATGACGGCGTCGATCGACAGCGTCTCTTCCGATACAAGCTCCGTTCTTGCACCGGAGGAGTCCGCCGAGGCGGAAATCATGGCAGACTGCTGCAAATCTCCCGATTTCTTCTTTTGCCGGCCCAGCTTTTGCCGCTGCGATTTGGCGATCTGAATGGCCGGATCATATTTTTTGCGGACGCAACTGTTCCACCGAAATCCGCATGCCGCGGCCGTTCTGCCTATCCGTTCGCCCACTTCCTCAAACGCCTTCAACTGGGTGCTCCCCTCGCGAATATGGCGAAGCGTCACCTCGGCCAAAATCAGATCGTCATCCGATGTCCAAGCATCTTGCCTGATAGTTGCCATACTACAATTTTACCTCCTAACAAACATGCGCGGTTTTTACGCTCGAACAAAACCTGTATTAAATTCTATGCTCATGATAGAATTCATAGAATCTATTTCTTATACTAATTTGTATTGCCAATTTTCCCCGCGCCCATACATAATTTGTGGCGAAAAAGAGAAAAACTATGGCAACATAAATTTTTCAAAAATTGTTCTACATTTTACGCAAACGAACGTTTACACCGGCAACGGCAAACGATATAATAATCGTTAGGTGTTTGATGCAGACGCAAGGAAGGGGGATCGTCGATATGGGAATTAACGGCAGAATGTTTCGCGTACTAGGCTTTTTCACACTTTCGATCGCTCTTATGGCGCTCGCCGGCAAGTTCAACCAAATGGCCCTGCTGTACTTTTTCCAGACTGCGGTTTTTGTGTTGATGGGGTACATGAATTTATCGGAGAAAACCTATGTGTTGACCTTCTGGGGCTATATGATCGTCGCCTTCAGCGGGCTTACATATTGGTCATTCTTCCAGCTGCACTGATAAACAGTCGCAATGTGCAAAAAGCAAACGGGGCGGCGTACAAGCCACCCCTTATTTTTTCTGGAATTCCAGCACCTTGAACAACTCGCTCATCTGCTCCGACAACAGCAACTGCCGAATCGCCCTGTTGCGGCGCACGGCCGGATGGAACGGATCGCTTTCCGCATGGTCCGCCAACTTGTGCAAAATGCCGTTTTCAAGCAGAAACTGCTTTTGCGTTTGCCATCGCCATTCCTGAAAACCGGCCTTTTTTCCCTCCGCAATGAGCGGCGTAAAGTTGACATGCGCCGTTATGTCCTGCTCGCCCACATATTCGTAAGGATTGTCCGCAGCCAAATGGTTGCGGTAACACATCAGTGTCCCTTTCATCCGGTGAGGCGCGAAAAGTTCCGCCATCAGATCGCCGTAATCAATCGTGATCAGCGCGCCCGATTCGATCGCGCCGCCCATACGGCCAATCCACTCCACCGCCGCGAGATTGACTTCCGCATATTGCCCCGGCGCCAATCGGACGGCATACTCCGCCAGATGGCGTTGCAGCGCTTTATCGTCAAGCGGAAGCGCAACTTCGCGAAACGCGCCCGCCCGTTCATCCCAGGTTACAAACAGCTCAAGGATGCCATCGACACTGCCCTGAACGCGATGCACCGGAAACGCATCGATAAGTTCATTGGCGAAGACGAACACGTCCGAATGCGGCGCATTCGCAAACCAGGCTTCGGCGGTTTGCCAGTCGACCCGTTCGCGATGGTTTGCCAGCAGTTCCTTTTGCTGCGAAATCTGGTTCGGGCTTGTTTCGACGATCGTATATCGCATGCGTTCATAAATTCCGGGATAAGTGTTTTGCAAATGCCGCAAAATGTGATAAGCCATCCGTCCCGTTCCCGCGCCCCATTCCGCAATGGCGGCGTCATGCCGCCAAGCACCGGTCATACGGACAAATTTTTCGGCAATGATTTCGCCCATGATCGAACCGATATTGGCGCTCGTGTAAAAATCCCCGTCGCGGCCTATTCTTTTTCGCTCCGTCATATAATATCCATACTTCGGGTGATAGAGGCACAAATCCATGAAGTCGCGAAAGGAAATGGCGCGCTGCGGGGAAGCCGCAATGGCGTCCATGATCACCTGCGCAAGCTCACGATTTCCAAGCCGTTCATTCGCGGCCAATGCGTTTGCCCCCCTTCATCCGCTATTTTTTTACACCCGCAATTTGTATTCGTTTCTTAAAGACAAAGCCGGCCCAAACCGTTATAATGGTTAAGAAAAATAGAAACAAGGAGACTTCCCGCCGATGAAAAAGCTTATCGCAATCTGTACAATCATGGCGCTGATCGCGGCAATGTCCGCCGGCTGTGTCAATGGCAAAAAGTTGAAAGAACAAGCGCTCGCCGCATTATCGCAGCAAACGAAAATAAACAACTATAGCTTCAGCGGTCAAGCGAAAATCAAGGTGAATACAACAGCCAACGCGCAAACACCCTTGTTGAGCGGCTTAATGGCAATGCTTACCGACGGGACGGTTCTCTGGAAAGGCGTATCCGCGACAAACCCTGTCCGGTTTGAAGCGACCTTCACACTGCAGCCGGCGGGATTGGCGCAATCGCTGCAAATTCCGCTGCTTATCAAGGATAACAAAATGTATGCGCATTTGCCAAACATCAATTCCGAAGGAGAATTTTTCGCCATCAATTTA
>DASVDB010000032.1 GCA_036381315.1 Bacilli bacterium
GGATAATTGCCGCAATCGATACTAGCGGAACGCCTTGAATGCGCGCTTGCGTAACGCTCTCCTGATAGCTGACGCCAAATTCGGCTTGACCGGCGGCAACCATGGCGTCGGCTCCGGCATCGCCCGGAGGAATGATATCCACATTCAGTCCATGCTCGGCGAAAAAGCCTTTTTCCTTGGCGACATAAAGACCGGTATGGTTCGTGTTCGGGGTCCAATCCAGCACCACTTTCACATCGGTCAGCTCATTTTGATTCGCGTCGGTCGCTTGCGGCGTCGGGCTGCTTGCGTTGCCCTTGGGCGCATCGCTTCCTTCCTCCTTTGTTTTGCCTGCGCAACCGGCTGCGGCAAGCAGCGCTAAAACGAGTAGCCCGATCAGCAATATGTTCAGGCCCTGTTTGGTTCTCATCGCTATCCCTCCAAAAATGTGATCCATCAGCGCTGCCGGCCAAATAAATAACGCGCCCCCTCAGGAAAGCGCGTTGGTTTGCATGCAAACTAAAAAAACGATTTCCCTCCGCTGGCATTACCCAGATCAGGTATCGGGTCAGTATCATTTGGGATACAATCTCAGCCGGCCAAATTCCAGCCCCCCGTCGCATTATTCAATTGCACCGACAAACGCATCAGGATTCAGGTTTGTCTTTTTCCACGGATTATTATAGCAAAAACCGCCGCAATGTCTATACTTTTTTTAATAATTTTTCAAATGCAAGACTGTTACATTTTTCTGTCGTTTCATGTACAATAAAGCTAGTTTGTTGATTTTTATGTAAAAGGAAGTCGACAGATGCGCAATAATCCGGTATTGATCTGCGAAATTGAACAATTGAAGTTAAAGTTGGAGCGAACAGCCCAAAAACACGAATACAATTTGAATCATCCCGACGTCGTCGCCGTCAGCGCCATGCTGGATCGATTGATAGCCGAGCATATGCGCAAAAAACATGAATAGATCGCGTGTTTATTTGTCAACCTGTTTTGCGTCATTTTGCAGGCATTTTTTCATCTGGATATGCTCCATGCCCGCTTCCCAGAACACTTCCCCGGATACCGGCGCATAGCCTAATTTGCGGTAAAATGATTCCGCATGCAGCTGCGCATCCAGGATTGACCAGCTATATTGCAAATCACGCGCCCACGCTTCCAGCTCTTGAAGCACGGCCCGTCCGATTCCTTGACCGCGAAAATCGCGCAAAACGGCCAACCGCTGCATCTTCACGGTATCTTCCCGCAAAGGTATCCATCTGCCGGCCGCAACCGCGGCGCCGCCTATTACGGCCAACACATGCCGGCAACTTTCCGGTGATTCGTCATATTCATCCCGTTCCACCGATTCCGGCACTTGCTGTTCAATCACAAACACATTTTTCCTAACGGATAAGCAAAGTTCCAATTGTTCCCGATTCGTGACGCGAATAATCTCCATACTTTTCTCCCTTTATCGCCAAAATTTTTCCGAAACTTTAATGCGGGCGTGTATTCAATTCAAAAATCCAAACTTTTCCCGCAGTATCAAGCCCGAAATCAAAGCCTAACCGGTCCGCGTTGGGAAAATGCTTCACGAAAATATCCCGGCATTGCAAGGCAAGTTTCCGCATTTCCCGTTTTTTCCTGCCGACATGAATATGCGGCAACGATCTGCGAATCGCCGCCGTCGCCGGAAGCTGGTCGCCCCCTTGGCAAAGGTTGGTTACAAATAACCCTCTGCGCGCCAATCTGCCGACAAAAGCTTTGGTTTCCCACGTATCGCCGGATCGCACCAATTTAATCCGGTAATCCAACGGCCGTCCGGAAATTTTCGCCAGATGGATGCCCCGCTGCACCAAGTACAAACGCTTGCGCATGAGCGAACGGATTGTCTTGAGTACGGCGGGAAAATCACGCAGCCACTTCCTCGCGCTGCGAAATTTCAGTTCATATCCTCCGCCGGCATTGCTTACCCAAATTACGCCGTTGCCGCCGGTCCCCACGTTTGGCTTCAGCACAACCGCGCCGTACTTAGCCAACATCTGCCGCATTCGGGGAACCGAATAAACATGCGTTTCGGGAATATAGGGCACGATCCGGGCATCTTGTTGCAAAACATGCGTTTTCGTTTTTTTGCTGGCAATCTGTTTTACTTCGTTCATAAAAAGCATCCCCAGTCCCATACACTTTTCTGTGTAGTATATGAAAAATGGGGCGCAGCCTCTTGTATCTTTGTCCGCGGATACCGCCCTTATTTGCCAAAAGCCGCCTGCGAAGAATGATCCTGCAGCGATTCCGGTTCACCGATCGGCAATTTAGCCGGATTTTCCGGATGGTATTTGCGCAGCAACTCTTTGCGCGACATGGCGATGATCTTCGGGACAAGCAGCTCGGATTTTACGTGCAGCCTCTCTTTTCCCTGCGGATGGACAACACGCATCAAAAATTTCAAATAGATGCGCGTGATCGTCGCAAACACGCCCTTCGGCAATTCCGCCACAGTGAAACCGAGTTGGGCGACACCGCGATTGATCATGGAAATGCCGTACAACCCCTTGACGTCATCGTACTCCCGGTTGTTCAAAATATATTCCGCGATTTTCGGCAAAATCTCTTCAACGGTGCGAATGAGACGGATTGCCAAATGCACGGCGGAACGCGAACTTCTGCCGATTTCGTATAGCATGCGGTTATCCAGATGCATTTCCGCGATTCGGTCGCCGGGGCGAATGGCTTCGCCATCCCGCAAGAGAAGCGTTTTGCCCTCGTATTTGCGAAAGCGGACTTGCAAAAT
>DASVDB010000033.1 GCA_036381315.1 Bacilli bacterium
TCCAGCTCTGCTTCCATGATCTCTTGTACGGATTCGGCAAATAGATCTTTCAGCGCATTCTGGATATCGCTCGCGGTCTTGATGTCATAATGATTGATGAATTGCTTCAACTGCTCTTTCGTAAAGATGCCCATTGTGTTCCCCTGCCTCTCATTGTCTATTTGTAGAGTAGCTCGATTTAGGAGTTTACACAAATTATTTTACAGCCTCCAGTCATCGAACGGCATTTTCACATATTCACGATATTTCGGCACTCAAATCTCTTCGAAAGTGAGGCAGTCAGGGATTGCCTGATTTCCTTTGTTAGACCAGGGAATGAAGAAAGCTTTGAAAAACGAAGCAATGATGATACGATATTGTTTGTTAATCAGCTGTAGCGAGTGAAAAGGAGAGAGCCCGCTTGATCAACATCGAGAAATATTGGGAGAATCCCAATGTACTGCAGGTGAACAGGGAATCGCCGCGCTCCCATTATATTCCCTATGCCGATGCCGCCGCCGCTGCCACGGAAAAGCGCGGCAATTCGCCGTTTTACCAGACGTTGAACGGGAACTGGAAGTTTCGCTATGTCGGCGGCGTGAACGAAGTCACCGAAGAATTTTACCGCGATGACGCGGACGTTTCGGCTTGGGACGATCTAATTGTTCCGTCATGCTGGCAGATGAAAGGTTATGATCAAAAGCATTATACGAACGTCAATTACCCTTTTCCCTGCGATCCTCCTTTCGTGCCCGACCGCAATCCCGCCGGGCTTTATGTCAGAGAATTCGCCGTCTCCGAACAATGGAATCGTAAAGAAAAATACGTCGTTTTTGAGGGTGTCAACGCTTGTTTTTATTTATGGATAAACGGCCGGTTTGTCGGCTACAGCCAGGGCAGCCGGATGCCGGCGGAGTTTAACATTGGCGCGTTTTTGCGCCCGGGCGTCAACCGCATGGCCGTCATGGTCTTAAAATGGTGCGACGGTTCCTATTTGGAAGATCAGGACGCATGGCGTTTTTCCGGAATTTTCCGCGACGTTTATTTGCTTGCCAGAGATTCGCAGCATATTCGCGATGTGTTTATCCGCCAGGAGCTTGCGGAAGATTTTCGCCGGGCGGTTTTGCGCGTCGAGATTGAAACGAAAGGGACCGTGCCGGTACGTCTGGAATTGCGGGATGCGAACAATGAACCGGTTTGCCAAAACAGCGGTTTGATCGAAGGCAACGGGGCGGTTGAATTGACTGTCGCCAATCCGGTTTTGTGGAACGCCGAACAGCCGGTATTGTACCGCCTGTTTATTGCGGGCGGAAATGAGGTTCTCCTGTTTGACGTCGGATTCCGCAAAGTGGAGATTAAAGATAGCGTGTTTATGATCAACGGCGTTGCGGTAAAACTGAAAGGGGTGAACCGGCACGACTTTCATCCCGAGCTGGGGCAAACGATTCCTGTTAGCAGTATGATAAAAGATCTTGTATTGATGAAACAGCATAATATCAACACAATCCGCACATCCCATTATCCGAACGATCCCCGGTTTTTATCGTTGTGCGACAAATTCGGTTTCTATATTGTTGACGAAGCCGATCTGGAATGCCATGGGGTCTTGTCAGCCGGGCATTATGCGAAATCCTCGTTTCATTTGTTGACAAATCATCCAGAATGGGAAGCGGCGTTTGTGGATCGCGCCGTCCGGCTGGTGGAAAGAGACAAAAACCACGCTTCTGTCGTCATCTGGTCCATGGGCAACGAATCGGGCTATGGCCCAAACCATATGGCGATGGCGAGATGGACCAAACAGCGGGACCCGTCCAGAATCGTGCATTATGAAGGCGCCGCGCCGCGATACGAGGGCAATCCCGATACCGCGTGCCTGGACGTGGCTAGCGAGATGTATCCGTCGCTTGATTACGTTGAGGCTTATGCGGTGAATGAACATGAAAAGAAGCCGCTGTTTTTGTGTGAATACAGCCACGCAATGGGCAATGGTCCGGGCGATTTGCACGAATACTGGGAGCTGTTTTACAAATATCCCAAGCTGATGGGCGGGTGTGTTTGGGAATGGGTTGATCACGGCATTTTGACGGCGACGCCGGAAGGCGTTCCGTTTTACGCGTATGGAGGCGACTTCGGCGACCATCCGCACGACGGGAACTTTTGCATAGACGGTTTGGTTACGCCGGACAGAAAGCCGCACAACGGTCTTAAGGAATTGAAGCAGGTGATCGCTCCGGTCACCTTTACCGCCGTGGATTTGCAGACCGGCAAAATACAAGTTGCGAATCGTTACGATTTCCGCGATTTAACGCATGTCGCAATTTATTGGAAAGTGGAAAAAGACGGCGAACTTGACCAGCAAGGCATCATTTGGGATATTGCGGCAAAAGCGCGCGATGCGCAGACGATCGTACTTCCGTACACTTTGCCTGAAGCGTCAACCGGCGCTTATGTGCTTACGCTTTCTTGCAGATTGAAGCAAGCCACGGAGTGGGCGGACGCCGGACACGAAATTGCGTTTGCGCAATTTGCTTTGCCGGTTGCCCGGGTTGCGGAGAGTGTTGCGCGCGTGTCGCAAGAACCGATTCGCCTGAACAGGAACGGCAGCAAAGTGGAAGTGAACGGCTTCGATTTCCAACACGTGTTTGATCTGCAGGCCGGCACCTTTGTACAGCTGCGGAAAAACGGGGTGGATTTGCTCGTCGAACCGGCGGCTTTTACCGTTTGGCGGGCGCCGACGGACAATGATCGCAATATCAAACATGAATGGATCAAAGAAGGCTTTCATGAGGCCGTGATGAAAGTGTATCAGGCGGAGATTGCCGGACAAACGGAGCAATCCGTCGAGTTTCGCGTGCAGTTTTCGCTTGGCGCGCCGATTTATCATCCGATCCTGCATGGCGAAGCGCTGTGGCGGGTCGACAACACAGGCGGATTGTCGCTGCAAACGCACGTGAAAGTGCGGGAAGGCGTGGTCTTTTTGCCCCGATTCGGGTTGCGCCTGACGATGCCGCAAGGAATGGAAGAAGTCGAGTATTTCGGATTTGGGCCTCATGACAGCTATATGGACAAGCGCCACAGCGTCCGCCAAGGCAAATTCGCGCTGCGTGTCGATGAGCTCACCGAGTACCATATCATGCCGCAGGAAAGCGGTTCGCGCCATGAGACCGAATGGGCCATTGTGACCAACGAACAAGGCATGGGGCTGAAATTTTCCGGGGACCGGACATTCTCTTTCCATGCGTCCCATTATACGCCGGAAGCGTTGACATCGGCGGGGCATTGGCATGAAGTAAAGAAACGGCCGGAAACGATTGTTCATCTCGATTACAAAATGAGCGGAGTAGGCTCCAACTCGTGCGGACCGGAATTGCTTAACAAATACCGTTTGGATGAGCGGGAATTTACGTTTGCCATCGCCATTACGCCCCTGTTCAAGGAAGACTAATAGAAAGGTTTGCTCTCACTCTTCATATTGGCGAACGTGCTTGCGCACGAAAAGCCGTCCGGCGCATTTTCCGGACGGCTTTTTTCGGGCGCGTGGTTATGGGGCGGCGGCATCGAGCCTTCGCCCGATTCTTTTCGCGAATCAGAGATTTTCCCATAGGTCCGGTTTCATGATTGCTTATTGTTGGCCGACCCAGGCGGGTTTTGCGATTTGTTTCCAGCGTTCGCGGATGGCTTGGTACAAATCCGGCGGCAGCGGGCCTGCCTCGAGCAGCCGGGCGTTTTCCACCCATCTCTCCGGCTTTGCCGTGCCGACGATCGCGGAATGGACGCCGGGCACAGATAGCGTGAAACGAAGCGCGATTCCAATCGATTCGCTGCTTCCCGGCTTAAGAAAATCATATGCCAGCTCTTGCAGGCGATGCCAGTATGTATGCGCATATTGGTTCTCCGGCAGCTTCCCCGTCTTCCAGGCGGCATTCGCGATCGGACGCTTTACGACGACGCCCATCTCCCGTTTCGTCGCTTCCGGAATGACCAAATCGATCGCTTCCTGGTCGGCAATATTCAGCGAAATTTCCAGCGAATCGAACACGCCGCTTTTTACGGCGTAAAGCGCGGCGGCGGAATCGCCGCTGTAGCCGATAAATCTTGTTTTCCCCTGCTGTTTCGCCTTCTGCAGCGCTTCGATCACGTAACCGCGGCGCAGTATTTCCTCCGAGCAGCTATGCAGATGGATGACATCCACATAATCCGTTCGCAGCAAGCGCAAACTTCGGTCGATGCTTTGTGCGATCATCCCGGGATCCCAATCGGGCAGATCAAAACCTTTGGCATGTCCGCATTTGGTAAACAAATAAAATTCGCCGCGCCGATGGGCTATCGCTTTTCCGATCAATTCCTCGCTATTCCGATAACATTCGGCGGTATCAATCAGATTCAGCCCGGCGTCGAGCGCGCTCCCCAGCAATCTGTCCACGCTTTGCTGCGTGGCTCCTTCATAACCGATTTCCGCGCCGCCGAATCCAAGCACGCTGACATTCATGCCGGTTTTACCGTACAACCGCTTCTCCATTGGCAACATCCTCCTACGCAGTAATTGAATATATTATACCGAATGCAACATGAAGAAGCGAATTCGCCCCGTTTGCGACTGCGCGGCATACACGATAAAATATCATCATGGCGTTCCGACGGAGTTTGTCGATTGCGAATGCCGCGGGCATGTAATGCGCAAAGGAGAAGATACATAATGGCAGTCATGGAAAATCGGGATCATCACATGTTTCATCTGCAAACAAAAGATACCAGTTACGTGCTGCAAATTGTCAAAAACGGCTATTTGGCGCATGTTTATTGGGGGAAAAAAGTACAGCGCTATGACCAGTCCAGGCCGCTGCGATTTGGCAATAGGGCGTTCTCCCCGAACCCGGATCCACAGGATCAGGATTTTTCGCTGGATACGCTGCCGCAGGAATACCCCGCTTACGGAAACAGCGATTTTCGCGCGCCGGCTTTTCAGGTGCAGCGGGAAGACGGTTCGACCATTACCGATTTGCGTTACGCGGCTCATCGGATCATACACGGCAAACCGAAATTGGCCGGATTGCCCGCAACCTATGCGGAAGCGGAACATGAAGCGGAGACGCTGGAAATTGACCTGATCGACGAATTGACCGGGCTTACGGTGACGTTGTCATACAGCGTGTTTGCGCAATTTGACGCCATTACCCGATCCGTTCGTTTTGTAAATGCCGGCAAGGAAAAATTGCGACTGCTGCGCGCGTTAAGCATGAATGTGGATTTGCCCGATGCCGATTTTGAACTGCTCCATCTTTCCGGCGCCTGGGCCAGAGAACGCGGCGTTGTCAGGCGCAAAATTGCGCAGGGCAGCCAATCCATTGAAAGCAGAAGAGGGGCCAGCAGCCATCAGCATAACCCGTTTGCCGCGCTGGTTCGTCCGGGAACCGGCGAAGACCACGGGGAAGTGTACGCCGTGAATCTGGTCTACAGCGGAAATTTCCTGGCGCAAGTGGAAGTCGATCAGTTCGCGTCGACGCGCCTTGCGATCGGCATCAATCCGTTTGACTTTTCATGGCTTATCGAATCGGGCGAGTCGTTTCAAACTCCGGAAGCGGTCATGGTTTATTCCGATCAGGGCCTGGGGAAAATGTCGCGGACGTTTCACCGCTTGTACCGCTCGCGTCTGTGCCGGGGAGTTTATCGCGACAAGGAGCGCCCGATTCTCGTCAACAACTGGGAAGCGACCTACTTTGATTTCAATGCGGAAAAAATCAGGCAGATTGCCGGCAAAGGCAAAGAATTGGGCATCGAACTGTTTGTATTGGACGACGGATGGTTCGGCAACCGGGATGACGACAAACGTTCGTTGGGCGATTGGTTTGTCAACCGCCGAAAACTGCCTGAAGGCCTGGATGGATTGGCGGGCAGCATTGAAAAAATGGGAATGCGGTTTGGGTTGTGGTTTGAACCGGAAATGATTTCCGAAGACAGCGAATTGTACCGAAAGCATCCCGATTGGTGTTTGCACGTTCCCGGCCGTACACGCTCCACGGGAAGAAATCAGTTGGTGCTGGATTTTTCCCGCGAGGACGTGTGCGACGCGATCACCCGGATGGTTTCGGATGTGTTGGCGAGCGCGCCGATCTCCTATGTCAAATGGGACATGAACCGGCATATGACGGAAGTCGGTTCCGCCACCCTTCCTCCCGAAAGGCAGCGGGAAACGGCGCATCGTTACATGCTGGGGCTGTACCGGGTGCTGGAGAACATCACTTCGGCATTTCCGCATGTACTGTTTGAAAGCTGTTCCGGCGGCGGCGGAAGGTTCGATCCCGGCATGCTCTATTACATGCCGCAAACGTGGACAAGCGACAATACGGATGCCGTTTCGCGCATTTTGATTCAATACGGCACCAGCATGGTTTATCCGGCCAGCGCGATGGGCGCGCATGTGTCGGCGGTGCCCAACCACCAACTACATCGCGTCACTTCGCTGCAAACGCGCGGGCATGTGGCGTCATCGGGCAATTTTGGCTACGAATTGGATTTAACCAAAATGACGGAAGAAGAGCAGCAGCTTGTCAAGCAGCAAGTCGCCTTTTATAAAGAAGTGCGCCGTCTTGTTCAATTCGGTGACTTTTACCGCCTGTTAAACCCTTACGACGGTCCGGACGCGGCGTGGATGTTTGTTTCGGAAGACCGCCGGGAAGCGTTCGTGGCGTATTTTCGCCTGCTGGCCGCAGCCAACCCGCCGTTTGGCTATTTACGGCTGAAAGGTTTGGACCCGAATGTTCGCTACCGGGTCAACGGCTCGCCCGACGCTTTCGGCGGCGACGAGTTAATGTATGCCGGGTTGAACATACCGGAGCTAAACGGAGACTTCCAGAGCGTGATTTGGCGCTTGCAAGCGGAACAGTAGAAAAGGCAATCGATGGCAAATAGATCGCGTTCAGGCGTGGGCGGTCTCCGCATTCCGCGCCTGATGCAAAAATTTGCCGCCTAAAGCAAACACGATGATTCCGGCCACCACAATCGCCGCGCCGACATAAAACGGCGTATCGGGAAAAAACCATTCGGACAGCTTGTTGGCAAACCAGGGGCCGATGGCCCCGCCGACAAAACGGATGAAACTGTATGCGGCGGATGCGGTCGAACGCTCAACCGGAGCCGCTTGCATAACCGCTGTCGTGATCAACGTATTGTTGATGCCCAGGAACGCCCCCGCCACAATGACGGAAACGATAACGACCGTGATGGACGAGACGAACAGTCCCATGATGATCAGATCGGCGGCGAACAACGCCAGCATGGCGCAGATGGAACGCACGGTGCCGAAGCGCGCCTGCACTTTGGGGGCGACAATCACGGAGGTGAACGCCAACAGGACACCCCAGCCAAAAAAGACATAGCCCAGGCCATGCTCGTCCAAATCCATCACAAACGGGGCGTACGCCATTAATGTGAAGAAGCCAAAGTTGTACAGCAACGCGGTAATGCCCAACGTCAACAGACCGGGATAGCGCAAGGCCCGGAAAGGATCGAGGAGCGAAGTGCGGACTTGCGGTTTTTCCATTTTCGGCATGAGCGCCAAAACGCAAATAAAGGCGATCGCCATCAATACGCTGACGCCAAAAAACGGGCCGCGCCACGATAACGATCCCAATTCGCCGCCCAATAACGGTCCTACGGATATCCCAAGTCCCAGCGCGGCTTCATACAAAACGATCGACTTGGCCGTGCCGCCCTGCGACAAGCCCACTATTGCCGCAAGCGCAGTGGCGATAAACAAGGCGTTGCCCAACCCCCAACCGCCCCGCAATTCAACGATCTGCCAAATGCTGTCGGACATGCCGCCCAGGGCGGAAAAGACCACAATCAGGAGAATCCCCAAAAGCATGGTCCATTTATAGCCAAGCCGGCTGGAAACATAGCCGGTAATCAGCATCGCGATGCCGGTGATGAACGTGTAGCTGGAAAAAAGCAACGCCACCTGGCTTTTGGTAGCTTCCAATTGCACGGCGATCGCCGGCAAAATGGGGTCGACCAGGCCCAGTCCCATGAATGAGATGACGCAAGCGAATGCAACGGCCCATACGGCCTTCGGTTGATTAAACATGCGGAAAATGTCTCCTTTGTCCTTGTGTTATGACGGATTTTCGATATTGGCGATTGCCGCCCGCGCCCGCTCGCGGAGCTGTTCCAATTCGGCGCGGACGGCGGAAATTTTGTTTGCCTTTTGTTCAATCAGTTCCAGCAATTCATTTAGGTTATGTTCGATTTCCAGCAATTTTTCTTTGCGGGCAGCATGATCGGTAATCTGTTTGTAGTGCCGTTTATGGTTCTCCAGCGCGTCGATAATGGCGATATATTGCTGCAATTCCTGCAGCGAAAAGCCAAGCACTTCTCTCGCGTTGAGGATTTTTTTCAAGTGGGCGATATGCGACTCGTTGTATTGCCTTACGCCGCCTTTGCTGCGGTCCGGCGGCGGCAGGATGCCGATTTCTTCATAATAGCGGATAGCCCGTTTCGTTAAGCCGCACTCCCTCGCCACATCCTCTATCTTCAATAGCCGCCAAACCTCCTTTCGGTTTTAGCGCGAAAATGTCACGCGAAAAAGTCAACCGATAATTCAAACATTATAAATATAGTTAACGTTTACGTCAACGTAAAACAATGTCTCCAAAAAGTGTGTCAGGAAAATTTACATGGTGGTTGAAAAATTGATATAATGCTTAATGCAAAACCTATTAGGAGGCAAAACGATGGAGCAAAAAATCAGAGTTGGCATCGTTGGGTACGGCAACCTGGGGCGTGGCGTGGAAATGGCAGTTAAGCAAAGCCCCGACATGCAGCTTGTCGCGGTGTTTACCCGCAGGCAACCGGGAGACGTGCAGGCCAGCGTGCCAGTCGTACATATCTCCGATGCGGAGTCGTATAAAGACAAAATCGACGTCATGATCCTGTGCGGGGGATCGGCAACCGACCTGCCCGAACAAGGGCCGCAATTTGCGGCGTTGTTTAATACGGTGGACAGTTTTGACACGCATGCGAAAATTCCCGATTATTTCCGAGAGGTTGATACGGTGGCCAGACAAAACGCGCATGTCAGCGTCATCTCCACCGGTTGGGACCCGGGTCTGTTTTCGTTAAACCGGTTGTTGGCCGAAGCGGTGCTGCCGGTTGGGAATGAATATACGTTTTGGGGAAAAGGCGTCAGCCAGGGGCACTCCGATGCGATTCGCCGCGTAAAAGGCGTGAAAAACGGCATCCAGTACACAATTCCGCGGGAAGAAGCGGCCGAACGTGTCCGAAAAGGGGAGAATCCCAAGCTGTCGACGAAAGACAAGCACTTGCGCGAATGCTTCGTTGTAGCCGAAGCGGGAGCCGATTTGGCGCAAATCGAAAAAGACATCAAGACGATGCCCAACTATTTTGCCGATTATGAGACGGTTGTGCATTTCATCAGCGAGGAAGAATTGCAGGCGAAACATTCCGCCATGCCGCACGGAGGAATGGTATTCCGCAGCGGCCAAACCGGAAACGGCACCAACCACGTGATCGAGTTCTCGCTGAAACTGGAGAGCAACCCGGAATTTACCGCGGGCGTCTTGACCGCGTATGCCCGGGCGGTTGATCGTTTGGCCAAAAACGGTGATGTCGGCGCCAAAACGGTCTTCGACATTCCGTTTGCCTTGCTCTCGCCGAAATCGCCGGAACAACTGCGCAAAGAGCTTCTGTAAAGCCGCATGATCCAAACTGCAATTAAAAAGGAACCGCCCCGATTGTTGCCAACTCGAGGCGGTTTCTGTTTGCCGCTTGTTGCGCTCGCAGCCTGTTATTGATACTGGGCGCCCTGTATGTACTGCGGCTGCTGCGGCACAAATTGCGTATACTGCAAGGAACGCATCGATTGCTCCAATTGATTGCAAATTTGGATCGCTTGCTGCAACTTCTGCACGGCGATCTGGTGTTCTTGCAGCATATGCTGGATTTTTTGCACATTTTGCTGCTCC
Source organism: Bacilli bacterium (assembly GCA_036381315.1). Lineage (NCBI taxonomy): Bacteria > Bacillati > Bacillota > Bacilli > Bacilli bacterium. The sequence continues at coordinate 9,960 of DASVDB010000033.1, forward strand.
AGCTGCATCATCTGCTGATACACATTATTATGCGCCTGTGTCTGGTGGATGACCTGCTGCATGAGTTGCTCGCAATGCTGGAACTGCGCGGCAAGATTTTGATTTTGATACAAGGGTATCCCTCCTGAATTTGGTTGATTTGGGCGATCGTCCTCATTTATTTTGCCGCATTTTTGCCAATTTATTCATGCGAAAAAAGTAAAAATCTGTGAAATTCGTCCGGTTGCAACGCTTCCGGCAAGCGGATCTATTCAAATTGGGAAAATCCTCCGTTATACTATATAGTGTGGATTTTAACGGGAGGATTTTTTTCATGCTGAAAAAAAGAGTGAAAGAAACGTTTATCCACGTGGTTGCTATCGTTTTGCCCTACATCATGTTCATCGCGCTGTCGGAAATGTCGCGGTTTGATCTTATGCTGCCGATGCCGAAAAGGCATTTTTTCATCGTCAGCACGGTCGCGCTGTTGGCTATGGCCATTGCGGGGGCAGTCGCCGTGTCGGGATTGCGCCTGCGGAACATTCGCCTGGTTTTGCTGTCGCTTGCGTTTATTTCGCTTGCCGAAGTGTTTGTTTTTCACGGGTTGTCCACACCCGGCATGATGATGATCAACGAACATGTTCCCGCGTTTTTGGCGCAGTTAAGCGTTTCGTTGACATCGATTTGGCTGTTCATTTCTTCATTGTCGGCTGACCATTTGGTCGTTCGCTTGCTATCCCGCTGGCTGCGTCCGTTGATACCGGCCTGGGTCATCCTGCTTACCGCATTGTGTGTTTTCGTGATGGTGTATCCGGAATCGGTCATGTGGCTTCCGCTCGACCAAAATCCGGTCAAATGGACCGCTGCCGGCATCAGCATGTTCTTGAATATGATCGTGATTTTTGATTACTGGCAGTCGTATCGGTTTACGCGTTTTCCGCTGCAGGGCGCAATCGTGTACAGTACCGGCTGGCTTTTGATAGCGCAGCTTATTATTGTGCAGGGGAAAACCTGGCATCTGAGCTGGTGGCTGTATCATTTTCTTCTGTTGGGCGCGTTGGTCGCCGTCATCATTGGGCTTTTTCGTCAATATGTGCAGGGTGAAACGTTTGGCACGGCTTTGCGCACATTGTTTCAATACAACCCGGCGGAACGGATCAAATACGGAATTTCGGCGAGTGTCCGCTCCCTGATTGTTTCGGTGGAGAACCATGATGCGTATACGGCCGGACATAATTATCGCGTTGCCGTATATGCGCTGCGGTTGGCGCGGGAAGCGGGCTTTTCCCCGGACGAGCTGCGCGCGTTGGCGCAAGGCGCCATTGTGCACGACATCGGAAAGATCGAAGTGCCGAGTTCCATCCTGAACAAGCCCGGCAAATTGACCGCTGACGAACGTAAAATAATCGAACGGCATCCGGTCATCGGCTACGAAATGTGCCGGAAGCTCGGATTTATGAAAGAAGAGTTGGAGATTATCCGCTCGCACCATGAAAAATGGGACGGCACCGGCTATCCCGATAACCTGCGCGGCGGACAGATTCCCACGATGGCGCGGCTTCTCGCCGTTGTGGATGTGTATGACGCCTTGACGTCGGAACGCGCGTATCGGAAAGCGTGGACGCATGAAAAGGCGATGGAATTTATCGAGGAGCAAAGCGGCAAACATTTTGATCCGCGATTTGTCGCGGCCTGGAAACGCGTCTGCGCATCCGGGCTGCCGGAATGCAGTTATCCGGCCTGGACCCGGGCTAGGGCAAGCGTAGGGTAGGATGCTGTAAATGCTGCATAGCAAACCGGAAATTTGGAACTAAAAATTTGGCGAGGGATACCGGGATGTTTTCACGAATGGTAAAACAGCGACCTCATTTGACCATGATTGTGCCGCTTGTCACCATGTTTGTTTTCCCTTTGTTAGGGATTCTATACAGTTTGGTCAATGGCCCGCGAAAAGAAGTCTACAGTTTGGCGACAAATCTTGACGCGGCGATCCCGTTTGTCAAAGCGTTTGCGCTGCCTTATTCGATATGGATTTTTTATATTTACATCTGCCTTGTGTATTTTTACTTTAAAGACCAAACGGTTTATTTTCGCACCTTAACGACGTATATCATCTGCGCGTTTGTTTGCTATTCCATCTACATGGTGTTTCAGACTACCGTATCCCGCCCGGTGCTCGTAGGGGATGACCTTTTGACCCGGTTGCTGGCGTTTATCTATGGCCGGGATGAACCGTATAATTGCTTTCCCAGCATTCACAGCTTCTCCAGCTATCTGATGATGAAGGCGCTGTTTAAAAGCCGCTTCCGCAATATGTGGAATCAGATTTTGATATACGGCATGTCGACAACGATTATTTTGTCCACCTTGTTTGTGAAGCAGCACGTGATTCTGGATGTGATCGGGGCCGTGGTGCTGGTCGAAGCCGTGTATGCGCTCATTCAACGCTTTCAGTGGGCGGCGCGTCTTGCGTTTGACGCTTCCGTGTCGGAGAAAGCCTGATTGCCGGATCGGCGATTCTTGTGGAAAGATGGTACAATAGAGTGCAGCGGGGTGAATGTTGACGTGGCGATTTTGCGAAATGACTGGTCGGGGCTGCTTGAAGCAGAATTCTCCAAACCCTATTATACGAAATTGCGGCAGTTTCTAATACAGGAGTATAAGAACGAGATCGTTTATCCGGATAAATACGACATATACAATGCGCTGCATTTTACGCCTTATGCGGATACAAAGGTAGTCATTCTTGGGCAGGACCCTTATCACGGGCCCGGACAGGCGCATGGGTTAAGTTTTTCCGTTAAGCCGGGCATCGAGCCTCCGCCGTCCTTGCAAAATATTTTCAAGGAACTGCACACCGATCTGGGCTGCTACATACCGGATAATGGTTTTTTGGAAAAATGGGCCCGCCAGGGCGTACTGCTGTTAAACGCTGTGCTTACCGTGCGGTCGGGAATGCCGAATTCCCACCGGAATGCCGGATGGGAGACGTTTACGGATCAGGTGATCCGCTTGTTGAATGAGCGGGATGTGCCTGTTGTCTTTTTATTGTGGGGGAAAAACGCCCAGGACAAAGCGGCGCTTATTACCAACCGCCGTCATCTGGTCGTGAAATCTCCGCATCCCAGCCCGTTGTCGGCGCATCGCGGCTTTTTCGGCAGCAGGCCGTTTTCCCGGGCGAACGCGTTTCTCAGGCAGCACGGCATGGCTGAAATCGATTGGCAAATAGAAAATTTATCCGTAGTGAAAAAGAGAGCATAACCCCCGAAAAGCGGAAACGAAATGTCGAATCGATTTGATAGCGGGCAGGACGCGTTCGACGCAATGGTGGAAAAAGAATGTCAAGAGTTCAACCGCCCCGCCAAAATGCACGCACAGGTGGGGAATGTTCGACGTAGTGGAGAGAGATGAATATCTGAGAAAAAGGGAGTGGGAATGATTCGCAAGTTACCGATATTCACATTGACAGCCCTGTTTGCGGCAGCGATCATGGTTGCCGGGCCGCATGCGCGGACCGCATCCGCCGCGGAAGTCGCAAACGGCGTTCATATCGTGGTTGCCGGAGAAGAAACCAATAGCCAATTGCCGATATACGTGAAAGAAGGAAGCTTGTATGCGCCGTTGTCGTTTATTTCGGCAAAGTTCGGCGCGCAACTGCACTGGGACAATGCCCAAAAGCAGGTGGAGATCGTTACCCCTTTGGGAGACAAAGTCGTTTACACGGCGCGAAAATATCAAATGCAGGCAAACGGCAAAACGTGGATAACGGATGTGGCGCCATTTGTCGTCGACGGCCGCACTTACTTGCCGTTGCGCAGTATGGCGGAATGGCTGCATGCGGATGTAACCTGGAACGCGGCGAAAAAAACGGCCGATTTCGAGCCGGTGCCGCTCTACACGGTGCAAGAGCACGATACGCTGGAGTCGATTGCCAAACAGTACTGCCTTGCGCCCGAGTGGATAAAAGAAGTGAACGGTTTGACATCCGCCGAGCTCACGGCGGGCGCCAGCCTGAAAATTGTCATCCCGTCGGTGATTCGAAACAAGGAAGCCAACGAAGATATGTACTTGCTCGCCAAACTGATTGACGCCGAGGCTGGCAACGAACCTTTGGAAGGCCAAATCGCGGTTGGCAATGTCGTGATGAATCGTGTGCATAGCGAGCGGTTTCCCGATACGATCAGAGACGTCATTTATGCGCAAAATCAATTCACGCCGGCGCTAAACGGCATGTTGGACAGCATCGAGCCGAAGGAAAGCGCAATCATTGCGGCGAAAAAAGCGATTGCCGGAGAGGCGCCGGCCAAGGACGCGCTGTATTTTTTCAACCCGCGCACCAGCTCAAATGATTTTTTGGACAGTCTGGATGTGGTCGCCGACATCGGCAGCCACCGGTTCGCGAAGTAAAAGCGCTTATCCGGGCTACTGCGTCTGCGGCATGGAGCTCTAGCGATTGCGGCCGCGTGCAAACTTGCAGCTGCGCTTGTGTGCTGCATCAGCGGCACGGTGGGCTATCGATGCGGCTGCGTGCAAACCTGCAGCGGCGCATACATGCTGTATCGACGGAATGGAGTTCTAACGGACGCTATCGACGCTATTATGCGGTTTCTTTCCGTTTTGGAACGCTAACGGATGCCACAGCGCTTATTTGCCCATTTTGCATGATTACGCAGTCGAATTTCGATAAATAGCCGCAACTGCGTCCGTTAAAAATTCAAGAGGGCGTTTTTGGTCCAAAATAGCGGCAAATACGACCGTTAGAGCTGTCCGCTTAGCCAGCCTGGCTGCTGCTTGGTCCGCTTAGCCAGCCTGGCTCTCATATTATTTTTCCGTTGTTTCGCTGTCGAAAGCCCCTCTGTTGGCCATCCAGATCGTGATCTGCGTCAGGACAGAGTAAGCGAGGAAAAAATTGATGATCCAGATCGTCAGCATGTGTTGCGGCGAAGTGAACTGAATGGAAGTGTAATGATCCATTTTCATGACGATGATGGATTGAACGATTATCAGCAGAAAACCGAGGACGGCCGATGCCGCCGTTCGAACCATAGCGCCAGACACCTCGTTTTGCTGAAAATTTCATTATAATTATGATTATAATTCTGAAAAATCAGTTTGGAAAGACAATTATTCTTTTTTCGGTTGCTTCCCGTCCGCTTTGCGCAAGTATTTTTCGTACCGGTCATCGATTTCCGCGGCGAACCGGCGATAGATGCGGGTTTCCTCCACAATCGGATCAACCTTCGCTTCGATCCTGATTTCATGGCGCGGGCTAAGCCGCAATCGGGCAGCCGCATCCGGGTCGGCGCGGGACATTTCCCCTGTTTCAAGCGTATCTTCGACAGCTTTTGCAAGTTGTTCAATTGCTTGCTTGTTGTCTGCCATCTACAACTCACCTCGCACAAAACGTTTTCCCTTATTTTGGCTTTACGTTGTGGAATGTATCCAAATCGGATTATAATGAGGATAACAAAAAAAGGGGTGAACGTCATGGGGCAATTTGTGCGTGTCGCTTCGCTGAACAATGTGTTTGAAGGCCAAATGTTCACGGAAATTTTGGAGGATCGGAACATTCCGTACGAACTGAAAAAGTTGACGGATGACGCGTACGGCAATTTGTTCGAGATGACGGCGGGATGGGCGATTGTTTACGCCCCGGAAAGTTACCGCGAGGAAATACGCGCGCTTTTGGAAGAGTTGCGAAATGCGCAACCCGAAATGGACATGCAATAAGTTTTTGAACCGATAGCCGCGATGATGCGGCTTTTTTTGTTTTGCTGCACGGATTCCGGCATGGCGGAGCGCAACCTTCCGAAAGGCGGAGCGGGAAGCGCCGCCCGGTATTGCGCCAGATAGCGGAAATCGGGGCGAATCGCCCGCTTTTGCAGATAAGCGCTTTGTGCAGCGTGCGGCTTGCGGTTTCGATTCAGCACGGAGATGATTTTTTCCGCGCCGGCTAACCCGATCCCATGTCCGAAAAATAATTGATTGCCCAAATAGACGGCGTTTTCGCCTTGCCAATGCATTTTTTTCGGGTCGACATCAGGGTTTTTGAAGTAGCGAATATCGCCCGGGATCAAATCGCTCGCGTCAACGGCAAGCAAATGAAGATCCTTGTCATATTGCCAATCATGCAAATAGGTGTCGGCGAACAAGCGATCAAACACATCGTCGCCAAGCGAATCGATCACCGCTTTGTAAAGCACAATCACAACAGCGGTTGCGCATTCGAAGGCGTACATATGGCCGTTGTCGAAAATGTCGCGAATCGCCTCCGCCGGCTTGCTTCCTTCTTTCAGCATAAACCCGCCGTTTTCGGTCAACTTCCAATATCGCGGGTTGCATCTCGAGTTTGCGAAGGAGGCGAACGCGGCCGGACTTTCGTTTAACTGAATCGCGGCGGAAACGATCGAGTCGCGCATTAGCAGTTCAAAACGGAATTCCCGCATCGCCGCGTATTGAAACGTTTCTTCGCTATCGGCGAGCGCCCGGGCGATTGCGTATTCGCGATCGCTTGGCGCGGTTGCTTCCGCCGCGCCGCCCGCCGGATCAAATATTTGCCCGGAAATGACAATCATTGTGCCAGCCCGCCTTCCCTGCATCATGCGTAAAATAGCTTCAGGTAAATAGCTATGCCTGCCGGCAAAAAATATGCTGTTTTTCATCAATCGGCGAAATCGTGAGCCTACCGCGGTTTGGCTGGTTGTGCGGCGGGCTCGCGGGTAAATTCCTGACGTTTTGGAAAGAACACCATCAGGAAAAAGGTTGCCGCAGCCAGCACCAATACTCCGATATAGACGCTGTGCAGCGCAAACGTCAAACCGTGCTGCATCGTGTTGACGGCTTCCGCCGGAAGCTGGGCGCGTTGCGCGGGCTCCAGCAATTGATTGGCCAGATCGATATCCAACGCGGCTTGTCCGGGCTTGCGCACGCTTTGCAAATATTGGTGCAGCTTGCCGTTCAAGACGCTTCCCAGCACAGCGGCGCCGACCGTCGTGCCCAGAATGCGCATGAACATATTGGACGCCGTCGCCACGCCCCGCGTTTTCCAATCGACACTGCTTTGCACCGCCACCACATAGACGTTCGAGGAGAGCCCCAGCCCGACGCCGATGATAAAGGAAGCCAGCCCGGCCCACAGCGGCCCGTGTTCCGGCTTGAGCATAACGAACAGGATGCTTCCAAGGATAAGCGCGAAGGCGCCGCCAATTGCTGTCGGGCGAAATCCGATTCGCGTCAAATACCGCCCGCTGATTGTAGACGCAAGCGGCCAGCCGATGGACATGGCGGCCAGCACGAACCCGGCCGTCGTCGGCGACTGTTCCATCACACCCTGCACAAAAGTGGGCAAAAATGTCGTAACGCCGATCATGATGCCCCCGGTCGTCAACGAACCCGCATTGCACAGGACGATCAAACGATGCTTCCAGATGGCAGGCGGAATCATTGGTTCAGCGGCCCGTTTTTCCTGCAGCAGAAACAAGCCGAGACCGATGGCGGATACTGCCGCGAGCGCAAGCACGGGACCCGATGTCCAGGCCCAGTTGACGCCCCCCTGCATCAGCAAAATCATGAGCGAAGT
>DASVDB010000034.1 GCA_036381315.1 Bacilli bacterium
CGACTTTAGCCTGCGCATAGGCAAAATTTTGAAACAGCATGGCGATTACAAAGGCAATGGCGATGGAAAGCGCCCATTCTCTTATTTCACGCAGCAGTTTTTTGCGTTTTTGTTCTTGCACGTTCATCTTTTTTCCTCCACTTTTCGCCGAAAAAAATACTATGACACTATTATATCTTATCCGATCGCCTGGCAGAAAAGCAAAAAAACGAAATCCGCCTGAAACGGGCCGCTTGTATTTGTTTCTGCGCACATTCGTGTTAAAATAAAATACTTGAAAAGCTACAAGTGAAGGAGAACGAATCGTGCCGCGCGTGTTTGTTACCGAAGCAGTCATGTTTGCGATATACGGGCAACTATTGGTGCCGGAACATCCGGTTGAATATATTGTCCCCTATGCCACAATCCAGGAACTGTACGATTTGCGGGAAAGCAAGGAACCGGTCATGCAGGATGAACATGACGAAACGCTGGTTCGGGAAAAAATCGCCGAACTGATCGGCTTTTTTGAACAATCGTTTACCAAGAAAAAAATCGAACGGGCGCTGCAAGCGCCGTGGAAAAAGAGCCCGCCGATTCTGATCAACGACAAAGTCACCGTGTCTGTGGTCAATGCTTACGACAACGTCCGATTCGGCGATACGTTCGATCCGATCGAAACGGAGCTCATTCTTGTTTCCGAGCAGGAGCAAATGCCGATTTTGACGGACCAGTATGAATTTATCGAAAAAATCGTCAATGCCGAAATTCCGGTCCGCGTATTTGACATCGACGATTTCGCCTACGCGTTGGAAACGGAAAAGTGATGCACGATAACCGGCTCGACCGGTATGCGGTTTATGGCAAACGCGTCGAGCAACTCGATTGCCCGGACCTTTTCCGGGCGGTCGATTAGTCCGCTCACATACGCCAAATATCCGACAACCTCTTCCGCGGAAATTCCCGCTTCACGCAAGGACTTGAGCGTTGCCGAACGATGCCGTTTGGACAAGCGCTTGTGATCTTCGCCCAACAGCAGCGGAATATGGGCAAACCTGGGCTGCCGCAAGCCGAGCGCTTGATACAACGCGATTTGCCGCGGCGTCGAATCCAGCAAATCGGCGCCGCGCAGCACGTCGGTTATGCCCATCGCCGCATCGTCAACGACAACCGCCAATTGATACGCAAACATCCCGTCCGCCCGCTTAACGATAAAATCGCCGCCCGCTCCGGCGGAGAAATGCCGCTTACCCATCACCAAATCGGTAAAAGATATCGGATAATCCGGCATGATAAAACGCAACGACGGTTGCTTTCGCGCTCTTTTCAGCTGTCGCGCCGCCTCCGTCAAATGCCGGCAAACTCCGGTATACGCCGGACCTTCCGCGGCAAGCCCGTGCGGGGCGCGCGCAATCGCCGCCAATTCGGCGCGGCTGCAAAAACATGGATAAATGAGCCCCGCGCGCTCAAGCTGATCAAGGGCGGCTTCGTACAGCGCCAAGCGTTTGCTTTGCGTGTATGGTCCGAATGTGCCGCCGATATCCGGACCCTCATCCCAATCAAGCCCCAGCCAACGCAGATCAGCGATGATTTGCCGGGCATATTCCGCTTTGGCGCGCGGCTTGTCGATGTCTTCGAGGCGCAGCAAAAACGCCCCGCCGCCTTTGCGCGCCTGCAGCCAGGCGAGTAGCGCGGTGCGGGCGTTGCCGAGATGCATAAGCCCCGACGGCGTCGGGGCGAAGCGTCCGCGAATCATTCCGCATTCACTCCAAATCAGCTAGGAAGCTTGTTCCGTTTCCGGTTCCCGCAAGGCCGAAATTATCCGCGATGGTTGCCGCCAAATCGGCGTACGTCTGTCTTGTGCCCAGCGGCTTGCCTTGCTTCATCGCGGGGCTATAGGCAATGAGCGGCACGTATTCGCGCGTATGGTCGGTCCCCGCATGATACGGGTCGTTGCCGTGATCAGCCGTAACGACTAGCAAATCATCATGCGCCAATGTTTTCATGATCTCCGGCAGGCTGCGGTCAAAGGCCATCAGCGCGTCGGCGTATCCTTGCGGGTCGCGGCGGTGTCCGTACAGGGAGTCAAAATCGACGAGATTGGCAAACAGCATCCCGTTAAACGGCTTTTGCAGCTCCGCGATGATTTTGCCGATGCCGTCGCTGTTGCCCTTCGTTGGATAACTTGCGGTTACGCCTTCGCCGGAAAAAATATCGCTGATCTTGCCGATGGCGATGCAATCAAGCCCGGCATCCTTCACCTTATTCAGCACGGTGGGCGCAGGCGGCTTTACGGCGTAATCGTGCCTGTTCGGGGTGCGCGTAAAGTGGCCGGGCGTCCCGACATAAGGGCGCGCAATGACCCGACCGACGGCAAATTCATCGGCAAGCGTAAGCTTGCGGGCGATTTTGCAGCCATTATACAGTTCCTCTAGCGGAATCACGTCTTCATGGGCGGCAATCTGCAGCACGCTGTCAGCCGAAGTGTAGACGATCCAGGCGCCTGTTTTCATCTGTTCTTCGCCCAACTCGGCGATAATTGCCGTCCCCGATGCGGGTTTATTGCCGATCACCGGCCTGTTCGTCGCATGCGCAAACGCATCCAGCAACGCTTGCGGAAAACCGTTCGGGTAAGTTTTAAACGGAATTTCCACCTTTAACCCCATCAGTTCCCAATGCCCGGTCATCGTATCTTTGCCCGCGGAAACTTCCGCCATTTTGCCGTAGCAAGCCCGCGGCTTTTCTGCCGGCAAAACGGTGGTAAGCGGCGCAATATTGCCTAATCCCAGCTGTTGCAGATTGGGCAGGGAAAACCCGTTGACCCGCCCGGCGATATGGCCCAGCGTATGCGCGCCGGCGTCGCCGAACTTGCCGGCGTCGGGCAGCTCGCCGATTCCGACGCTGTCCAGAACAATTACGCAAATTCGCTTGTAAGCTGCTTTCATGATCATCCCCCGTTATTCCATTTTTGCCCGCGGGTGCGTCCGGTTGTAAACTTCTTTCATGCGGGCCGTAGTCACATGCGTATAAATTTGCGTCGTGGAAATATCGGCATGTCCGAGCATTTCCTGCACCGCCCGCAGATCGGCGCCGTTCTCCAACAAGTGCGTCGCGAACGAATGCCTGAGCGTGTGCGGCGTAATCTCTTTCGTAATGCCCGCGGCTTTTGCGTATTTTTTTATCAGCTGCCAAAAACCTTGCCGCGTCATCCGCGAACCAAGGTGGTTGAGAAACAGCGCTTCTTCCGCCGCCTCCCGTTTCAACAATTTGGGCCGTATGCCGTTTATGTAGCGTTCCAGACAGGAAGCGGCTATCCGCCCCAACGGGATGATGCGCTCCTTTGCGCCTTTGCCGAAACAGCGCACAAAGCCCATGCCCAGATTCAAATCGCCCGTATTCAATGAAACCAGTTCGGAGACGCGCAGGCCTGTGGCATATAAAAGCTCGAGCATCGTCCGGTCCCGCATCCCGTACGGGTCGGAGTCTTGCGGAGCCGCCAACAGCCGCTCGACTTCCGCAACGGACAGCACCTTCGGGAGCCGTTTTTCCGGTTTCGGCGTTTCCATATGCTGCGACGGGTCGTGCGCAATCAGCTGCTCGCGAACGAGAAACTGGCAAAGCGCGCGAATCGAAACAAGGGCGCGCGTGACGGTGGCCGTGGAACGGCCTTGCGCGCGCAGTTGCAACAAATATTGCAATATGTGCGCTTTTTCCATTCCGGCAAACGACTCGACGCCTTGTTGGCGCAAATAGCCGATAAATTGGGTCAGATCGCGTTCATAGGAGGCAATCGTATTGGCGGCAAGCCCCCGCTCAACCGCCAAGAAATGCACAAACCATTGCAACCGCTGCAGCATGGTGGCCAATCAGAACCTTTCGGAAAAATGCTTATTACATTTTCCACGCCGACGGTCGAGATTCCTGCCGTTTGCCGTTATTCGCCGAACCAATAAAAAAACATCAGGCGGTCGCGCATCGATTCGAATTCAACCGCGTCTGGTTTAGCCCCCGCTTTCACCGCTTGCCCGTGCGGCTTTCGGTAATCGTAATCGGGCTTAAACCGGTTTTCCGCAGCTTGCAATACAACGTGCAGCAGGATAGTCAAAAAAAGAAACAACGCGACAAACTTCGCCCGCTCCCACCATTTCCGCAAGGAAATAATCATGACCGGCCAACCCCCGCAAAATAAAATCAGGCCGCAAAACGCAAAACAAGCCTGCTTTGTCGAATATGTATGAGCGGTCCGGCACATTTATACTTCCTATATAATAAAAGGCTCCAGCAATAGCGCATCCAGCGGATGATAGGGGAGTCCCGCCGCCTGCGCCACCGCCTTGTGGGTAATGCGTCCGTGATACGCGTTGACGCCTGATTTTAACGCAGGATTGCCCTTAACGGCATGAACGAAGCCTTTGTCAGCCAACTCCAGCGCATACGGCATCGTGGCGTTGGCGAGCGCCAGTGTCGATGTGCGCGGCACGGCGCCCGGGATGTTGGCGACCGCATAATGAATCACCCCATGCTTGACATACACGGGATCGCTGTGCGTGGTCGCCCGGTCGATTGTTTCGATCACGCCGCCCTGGTCGACGGCAACATCCACAATCACGGCGCCCGGTTTCATTTGTCGCACCATCCTTTCGGTAACAAGCTTCGGCGCCCGCGCACCGGGAATCAGCACGGCGCCGATCAACAAGTCGGCTCGTGCAACCGCGCCGGCAATATTGTACGGGTTGGAGGAAAGCGTCGCCACTCTGCCGCCGAACAAATCATCAATATAACGCATGCGCTCGGCGCTTTTTTCTATTATCGTCACATGGGCGCCAAGCCCGACGGCCATTTTCGCGGCATTCATGCCGACGACGCCGCCGCCGATGATGACCACATCCGCCGGCGGGACGCCCGGCACACCGCCCAACAGAACGCCGCGCCCGCCGTTAAATGCTTCCAAAAACTGCGCGCCAACCTGTATGGACATTCTGCCCGCCACTTCGCTCATGGGGGTCAAAAGCGGCAAAGCGCCGTTTTGGAGTTGGATCGTTTCGTAGGCGATCGCCGTTACGTTTTTCTCCGCCAAACGGTTTGCCAAATCACCAGCCGCCGCCAAATGCAAGTAGGCGAACAACAGCAAATTGCGGCGAAAATACGCATATTCTTCAGGTTGCGGCTCTTTAACTTTCATGACCATATCGGCCTTGTGCCACACTTCAGCCGCATTTGCGCTTATTGTTGCGCCTTCGTCGGCATATTGCCCATCCGTAAAGCCGCTGCCGCTTCCCGCGCCCTTTTCGACTATTACATCATGGCCGTGCAGTTTCAATTCATGTACGCCGGCCGGAGTCAGGGCCACCCGGAACTCGTTGTTTTTTACTTCTTTCGGTACTCCGATGATCATCTTCATCACTCCTGATTATTCCCTCAAACCGTATATGAACATTTTCCCATTCCAGGCTTTGCGGCATACACAGGAAATACTGGCAAAGCAAAAAAGGCCTCCTCGCATTTATGTGCGAGAGGCCAGGGTGCGTACCGTTTATTTATTTTCCGTATCGGCGTTTTTCGCGCGGCAATTTTGACAAATACCCTGAAAATCCAAACGGTGATCCAACACTTGAAAAAAATATTCCGTCTCCGCCCGCTTTTCGATTTCAATCAGCCAGTCATCCATGATTTCCTGGACGGAACCGCATTGCACGCAGATCAGATGGTGATGATGATGGTGCGAATTGTCATAACGCAAATCGTAGCGAGCCACGCCGTCGCCGAAATTCATTTTCTCCAAAACATGCAGTTCGCTTAAAAGCTCCAGCGTTCTGTACACGGTGGCCAAGCCGATCTCGGGGAATTTGTCTTTCACGAGCATGAACACGTCTTCCGCGCTGAGATGGTCTTTTTCATTCTCGAGCAGAACCCTGACCGTTGCCTCGCGCTGCGGTGTCAACTTGTAGGATTGCGCCTGTAGTTGATGTTTAATTTTTTCGATCCGGGCCTCCATGCTCCTCCCCCTCAAAAAGCAGCACCATTCGACGCGTTGCCTGATTTCATTATAGGAGCATTTCTCACGTAAAGTCAAACCATTTAACACCCTATGCGCTGGTCATATACGGGGCGGTCCAATTAAGCAGCACAGGGGAAACGTAAGTCTCGAAAAGCGCTGCCAACACCATGACCATAAGCAGAAACACCGTCACCGAAACATACGCGACAAACGGCTTTCCAATTGTCGATTTACGCTTGAGCAACCGGTTGTTAATCAAATGCAGCGAAAATGACAACGCCGTTACGCTGCCGATTAAAATCGCGGGAATGGCCACCATATTTTGCGGCGCGATTGCCGTTAACGCGATCACAATGCCCCGCCACGAATATTGGCCGATCAAAAAGCCGACGGAAAATCCCACCAGCACGCCTTTCAGAAAGTCCAACAGCAAAATAAGCGGGAGGCCGATTACGGAGAGACCCAGCACAAAAATGAGGATGATCCAGCGGAAATAGGACCCGAACGAATCGAAAAACAACGCTTGCGCATCCCTTTCGTTTCCCTGGCTGGCATGGACGAAGCTTCCCAGAAAATTTTCCAAATCCTGCCTTTGCTCGAGTGATAAGCCATTCACCATCAGCGAACCGAATATTACGCCCATCACAAACAGGACCGATACGAACAAGTACAACGTGAGATGATCGCGCAGATAAACGCTGAGACCCGATTGCCAACCAGCCATCACGGCGAACCTCCAATCCATTTGCAAACAAGACGGGCAAAAGCTTGGGACAAAAGCTTCCGCCGGGTTTGATCCCTATCAGTCTATGAAAAAAGAGGCAAGTCTATGACTCGCCTCTTTTTTCAGGAAATGACTTTGCCGTATGTTCCGCCGCCGCCCGTGGCCAATTCCAGCGTCCCGTTGCGCGCCTTTTCAATCATTCCGGCTATCTCGTTGCCAACTATATCCGCAATCTCCGTAACGTCCACCCGATGCAAAATATTCATCTCGGTGCCGAAGCGATCGAGCAACTTGTTCATCAGCTTTTTCCCGAGTCCGGGGATGAATTCAAGCGGAACTTGATAAAAATATGGCGGACGATACGCCGGCATATGCGGCGTTTTCCGGTCGGCGATCGAAATAATCCGATCCCACACACCGCGGACGATGTTCGTGCTGCCGCAGTCCGGGCAGCGGTCGGCGGCGGCGGAAGCCGCGCCGAGAATCGCATTGCAGTTTTTGCAAAACGTCCGATGATATTTGCCGAGTCGCGGGTTCAATCCGTAATTGGCCGCCACTTTGCGTCCGTCTTGCCGCAGCAGCGCCTTTTTCAATTCGGCAAAACTCGGCTCGGCGAGCAAGAGCTTGTTGTATTCGCGCGCGATCTTCCCGAGCGAATGCGCATCGGAGTCGGATACGAACGAGAGCGGCTCCAATTCGGTAAACAATCCGGCCATTTCCGTGTCGGCGCTTAAGCCGAGCTCCACCGCCGCAAGCTTGTCCACGTCCAGCATGTTGGACATTTTATCAGTGCTGCTGCCGAGCACGCCTTTATGCGGCGTAAAAATATGCGCGGGAATCATGATGCCTCCCCGCTCGATCGTTTCCCGCTGCAGTTCGCGCGCCGTAACATAGATCCGCTGCGAGCTCAGTTCCACATTTTTCATCGATTTTGCCATCCATTGCGTAAACTGCCGCATGGTCGCGAGATCGGGCATAAAAACAAGCAAATGCGCCGCGCCCATGCCGGGATCGTGCACTTCGATCTCGCTGCCCAAAAGCACGGTCGTGTCCTTGTAGCGGATCCCCCCGCCCGGCAGTTCCCGCATCTCGCCGGTCTCCAAATAATGGATAATATCCGCCTGCACGGAAGGCGAATGGCAGTCAATGATGCCGACCATGCCGATTCCTTTCCGCTCCGACGCCTCATGCGCAATATTGAAAAATGTCAAATCTTTCGAGCCGCTGATTTTGACCACCTGGCCGTTCCCGGCCCGGCCAATGTGAATATGCAAATCGGCAAAAAAAGTTTTCATAATCCCATCACGCCTGTCTTTATATATTGCCGCCAAATGTAATAAGCGAGGAGCGTTTTCGCGTCGCTGATCCGGGAATCGCGAATGAGCATCTCCGCTTCCGCCGGCGTAATGGCGCTGACGGTCAAAAACTCGTCTTCATCGGGATTGGCCTCGCCCTTTTGCAAATCTTCGGCCCAATATAAATGGATGATTTCATCGGAAAAGCCCGGCGCGGTATAAAACGAATGAACGGGTACCAGCGATTTGCACCGATAGCCCGTCTCCTCCTCCAGTTCGCGGCGCGCCGCTCTTATAGGCTCCTCGCCCGGCTCCAGCTTCCCTGCCGGGATTTCCACCTGCGTTCTGCCGAGCGCTTTGCGGTATTGCTCGACGACCAGCATTTTGCCGTCATGCACGGCCAATACGGCCACCGCGCCGGGATGCCGCACGACTTCCCGCGTCGCCGGCTTGCCGTTTGGCAGCGTGACGTGCTCAATCGCGAGATCGATCATCTTGCCGGTAAACACAACTTCCGTTTTGACTGTTTTCTCTTCCCATGAATTTTGCGATGTCATGAATGCCGCCTGCCTTTTCGATTTATCATAAAACATGCTTGTCCGGCATATGCAAATAATACTTGCGATAACTCGGGCGGTTTGCCGGGTTGCAACCTCTAGCATGATCGGTTCGCCTGCTCGCGCCCTTAAAGCTTGGAATCCCGGGCGGTTCGCCGGGTTGCAACCTCTAGCGGACGCAGGAGAGCTTATTTTGCGCAAATTGCCGCCAATTTGATTCTAACGGACGTGGGAGAGTCTATTCTTGCCTTTTTCCTGATATTCGGGCATTAAAACGACAAATAGCCGCCAATGCGTCCGTTAGAATTTCAGATCAGCCTTTTTTCGGCAAATAGCCTCTGCTGCGACCGTTAGCGATGTGCAGAGAGGTGACCGCAAGGCAATCCTACCGTTTTAGCGATGTGCAGAGAGGTGACCGCAAGGCGATCCTCCCGTTTTAGCAATGCGTAGTGAGGTTATCCTCCCGTTTTAGCAATGCGTAGTGAGGTTATCCCCCCGTTTTAGCAATGCGCGGTGAGGTTATCTCCCCGTTTTGCGATGCACAAGGAGTCGCTAACCTGATTTTTGCGTTGTGCAGGGGCGGCCCCTCCCCCGGTTTTGCGTTGTGCGGGGAGACATATCGTTTACAAAATGCTGGCGCCGGAAGCTGACCGCCTAATGGCGGCGGGTTTAGACCCGGCACATGGAAACCAAATTGAAAGCAGGGTTGAGACCGGTATGCTCAAAATACATGAAAAAGGCTTGGCGATTGCCGGCAAACCGCGGGCAATCCGCGCTTTGCTGCGCGAACTGCTCATGCGCATGGAGCCCGGCGCGCCGCTTCAATCCGTATTGGATGAAGCGGGCTATTGCGGCCGCCTGCCGTCAGCCAAGCCGCCGCATAAACCGCGGGCGTACTCGGCCGCGGCGCCCACTCCGAGAAAAAAATCCGGATCATGAACCAAATCTTTGCCCATCGTTGTCACCCGCAAGGGATAGTCGGCCAGCGCCAGCGCCAATTCCGCCCGGCCGGGGCGGCCCATCCACACAGGCTGATGCTTTTCATCCAACCCGGCGGCGCGGAGTTGCTCGCTCACAATCCGCTTTTTCTCTTCCGCCATTGCCGCGGGAAGCGGAATGACCGCCGAGCGCAGCGCGATTGCGCCCAGCGTGTTTAGGAAATGGTGGCTTAGCCCGAGATGGCGCTTGCGGGTTTCGGCAAAACTGATGCGAGGGATTACAATGGGCACGCCGCCAAGCAGCGAAACGGCGTTTACCAGTTCCCCCACCTCGACGCCGGAATGGCCGAATGCCGTGCCGGTTCCGGCGATCCCCGGCCCCATGGCGACAATCGCGATATCGCAGCGGGCTGCATGCTTCGCGGCAAGCAAGCCCGTGAATTTGTTGATCGTCTCCAAATCGCCGCCGTAAGCATGGCCGTAGGTGACCGTGGCGGCAATATATTCCCGCTCCCGCAAAACGGCGACATGCTTGCTGAAGGCCAAGGGCAGCGCGCCGCCGTCCGTCATCACATACGCGACTTTAAGCGGCTTTACGGCCGCGCCGCCGCCGGGAGCGCTTTTAGAAGCGCATGACTGCGCAGCATGCTTAATCCAGCAAGCGCATATCGGCAGCATGCTGTGCAGTTCTCCGAGCAATACGGGCATCCCGTCCAGCCTCGCATCCCGGGAAAACAATCCATGGAAGGGGCTTACAGTTTCTTCGGCGGCCTGAACCGCCCGCTGCAGCGGCGTATAACGCAGTTTCATCATATGCCCGGATTGCCTTTCGATCGCTGGCGGCGACTTTGCAACGCCGGAACCGTCAAGCACGGCGGCCACAAAATGATAGCCGCCCGTGCCCAGCTTGAGCGATACGGCCGTTGTATTCAACAGTACCATACTGCCTTGGCGAAGTTCGGGCAAATGCTGATCCGCATAATGCAAGGCAAGGCCAACGTCGCCGCCGGCAAACCGCACCGTTATTTCCTGCAAGCCTTGATGGACTTTCCGGCAGCTTAACACTTCGGCCTTCGCCCAGCCAATCACGCCGCATGCTCCCTGATGATCGCCAACACGACTTCCGCCGCGTCCAACAAAGACTGCACCGCTATTTGTTCCTTAGTCGTATGAATGTGTTCATATCCCAACGCCAGATTGACCGTCGGGATCCCATACCCATTGAATACGTTGGCGTCGCTTCCGCCGCCGGAATGAAATGTGCTCGGCTGCAAGCCAGCATTGACGATGGCCCGCTTGGCGATCTGCACAACTTCATCCTTCTCGTTCAGCTTGAAGCCCGGATACATGCGTAGCACCGTCACTTCGGCTGTTGCGCCGAATTCCGCAGCGGTTGCAACGAACGCATTTTGCATCGCTTCGACTTGCCGGTCTAATTTTTTATTGTCCAGGCTGCGCGCTTCCGCCGCAATGCTCACCGTTTCGCAAACAATATTGGTGGCAAACCCGCCCGCAAACTTGCCGATATTGGCGGTCGTTTCGAAATCGATGCGTCCGAGCGGCATCCGTGAGATCGCTTTGCTGGCCACCTGAATGGCGCTTATCCCGTCCTCCGGATTAACCCCCGCATGGGCGGACTTGCCGATAATGTTGACATCGATTTTTGTCTGCGCCGGGGCAGCGATGCAGATACCGCCTACTTTGCCGGTGGAATCGACGGCGAAGCCGTATTTTGCCTGCACAAGTTCGGGGTCCAGCGCGCGGGCGCCGATCAATCCGCTCTCTTCGCCCGCGGTAATGATGAACTGTATGCGCCCATGGGCGATCTTTTTTTCCTTCAACGTACGAATCACTTCCAGGAGCGCGGCCAGACCGGCCTTGTCGTCGCTGCCCAAAATCGTCGTGCCATCGCTGCGAATATAGCCGTCCTTATCGATACGCGGACGAATCCCTTTTCCAGGTTTAACCGTATCCATATGACAGGTGAAAAAAATTGTCCCGCGATTTTCCAATCCGGGCGACGCTTCCAGCGTAAAGAACAGGTTGCCCGAACCGTGCCCCGTTATTGTTTTGGTATCATCTTCAAATACGTCAAGCCCAAGCCCGCCGAACAAATTTTTCAGCTCCCGGCCGATTTCCTCTTCCTGCTCCGTTTCGCTGTCGATTTTGACCAGATCGAAAAAAGCGGCGAGCAACCGATCCTTGTTGACGTTGTAGGTTTTGTGCGCCATGTTCACTGCCTCCGTATTTTTTTGAACTTGCCAAAGCGTTGCGCTACAATAAAAGTATGTCGGCAACAAGCCGGTTATCACAGGCGATACGGTTGCAACACGCTGTTATGTTTTGCGAATGCGCGGCAAAAGGGGTTGTTTGACAATGTATAAAAACAAATTTTTCCTGAAACTGGTCATTTGGCTGATGCTCGCTTCCATGCTGCTGTCCACCATCGTTTTCTCGGTGAGCTTCATTTTCGAATGATTCAGTACAGCTTGGTGTCCGGCCCGTAACTTTCCAGATTTTCTTTTAACCGCTGCAAAAACCGGCCGCAGATAACGCCGTCCAAAATGCGATGGTCAAGCGACAAACAAATGTACACCATCGAGCGGACGGCGATCATATCCTGAATGACGACCGGGCGTTTCACAATCGACTCGAACGTCAAATTGACCGCTTGCGGGTAGTTGATGATCGGATATGACAAAATGGATCCGAACGAACCCGTATTGTTCACCGTAATGGTCCCGCCTTGCAGTTCGTCTAGCCTCAGCGTGCCTGAACGCGCTTTGTGCGAAAGCTCGTCGATCTCCCGCGCCAACCCGGCGATATTTTTCTGGTCGGCTTTTTTGATGACCGGGGTCAAAACCGAATCCTCGGTGCCGACGGCCAAAGAGATGTTGATATCCCGCTTGACGATAATTTTGTCGACGGCCCACACCGAGTTGATAATCGGATAATCCTTGATCGCATTGACCACTGCCTTGATCATGAAAGCGAGGTACGTCAGGTTTACGCCTTCCTTGCGTTTGAAGTCTTCCTTCAGCTTGTTGCGGAGCATCACCAGATTCGTCACATCGGCTTCGATTACGGTCCACGCGTGCGGAATTTCCGCCACGCTTTGCCGCATCCTGGTCGCAATCGTGTTGCGGATCGGCGTCACGTCGATAAAATATTCCCGTCTGTCCCCGTCGCCTTCGTCCACCGCAATTTGCGGGATGCGCGGACTTTCCGACAAATGCAGCCCGGTTGTGCGGACAGGCAGCTTCTCCGGCTTGGTCCCGGATTCCGCCGCGACAAACGCCGCGGCGCCTGATGGCCCGGCTTCCGCCTCTTGCGCCGCGCCTTTTTGCGCGATCGCCTGCAGCACATCTTTGCGGGTAATTCTTCCCCCCAACCCGGTGCCGGCAATTCGGCGCAAATCGACTCCGTGCTCCGCCGCAAGCTTTCGCACTGCCGGCGAATAGCGCTGCCGCACATGCTCTTCCGTGGCTGGCGCGGCTTCGCTTTCCTCCGTCGCGGCGCCGGGCGCATCGCCGCCATCGCGACCTTCCGGTCCGCCCGCTTCCGCGATCAGGCAAATCGGCTCGCCGACCGATAACGTTTCCCCTTCTTCCGCCAGCAGTTCCAAAACCGTTCCGGCTACGGGCGAAGGCATGTCGGCATTTACTTTGTCCGTAATCAGCTCGCATAAAGTGTCATATTCCTGCACGATATCTCCCGGTTTTACGAGCCATTTGCCGATCGTCGCCGAGACCAGACTTTCCGCCAGATGGGGAATAGCGACTTTCGTCCCCTGTGGCTTTATTTTGCTCATCGTATTCACTCCTAAGCACTTGTGGGCATCAGCGTTAAAATTCCGCAAGCCGCTGCATGGCCGCCTTTACTTTCTCTTTGTTCAACAGGAAAAATTTTTCCGTCGGCGGGTTCATGCCGACCGCCGGCACATCGGGCGGACACAGCCGCGCGATCGGCGCATCCAGATCAAACAGCAATTCCTCGGCAATGATCGCCGAAACTTCCGCGCCGACCCCGCCTGTTTTATTGTCCTCATGTATCACCAATACTTTGCCCGTTTTGGCCGCAGCTTGCAGAATCGCTTCTTTATCCAGCGGCTGAAGCGTACGCAAATCAAGCACCAGCGCTTGAATTCCCATCTCTTTTGCCAGTTCATCCGCCGCCTGCAGCGCGAAATGCACCGTGTAACCGTACGTGATAACGGTCAGATCCGTACCGTCGCGTTTTACATCCGCCTTGCCGATCGGGACGATATAGTCGTCGTCGGGCACTTCCTGGCTTTGCGACAAATAGCATTTTTTATGTTCAAAATACAAAACCGGGTCGTCATCGCGGATGGCCGCTTTCAGCAGCCCCTTGGCGTCATACGGCGTCGACGGGGCGACCATTTTCAAACCGGGCGTGCCGAAAAATACGGACTCGGGACATTGCGAATGGTAAAGAGACCCGCCTCCGGTCGCGCCATACGGCGCGCGGATGACAACCGGACAATTCCAGTCGTTGTTGGAGCGGTAGCGTATTTTCGCCGCTTCGCTCACAATCTGATTGGTCGCCGGAAAAATAAAATCGGCGAATTGAATTTCCGCGATCGGGCGCATTCCATACATGGCCGCACCAACCGCAACCCCGACGATACTGGACTCGGCCAACGGTGTATCCAAAACGCGCTCTTCGCCAAATTCCCGATACAATCCCTTCGTCGTATTCAATACGCCGCCGCGCACGCCGACATCTTCGCCAAGCACAAAAACGCGTTCGTCACGCCGCATCTCTTCGCGCATCGCGGAAACAATCGCATCCAAATACTTGATGACCGCCATTTATTTCGCCTCCCTCACTGTTCCCCATATACATGCTTGAGCGTATCTTCAGGGGCCGGGTAAGGCGCCTGCTCCGCATATTTCGTCGCCTCGTTGATGACTTTCTGCACGCGATCATGCAGTTCTTTGTCTTTCTGTTCGTCCCAAATACCGCAAGCAAGCATATACTCTTTCAAACGCAAAATGCCGTCGCGCCGGCGGTTTTCTTCCACTTCCTCCTTGCTGCGATACAGCATGTCGTCATCGGAAGTTGAATGGGGTGACAAACGGTACATCATCGCTTCGATCAGTGTCGGCCCTTCGCCATTCAGCGCGCGCTTTCGCGCCTCTTTCACGATGCGGTAGACTTCCAGCACGTCGTTGCCGTCAACGCGCACCCCCGCAAATCCGTAGCCGATGGCGCGGTCGGCGATTTTCGCGCAGCCTAGGGACTTGGCGTACGGGGTGGAAATGGCGTATTGGTTGTTTTCGCAAAAAATGACCACCGGCAGTTTGTGGACGCCCATGAAGTTGCAGCCTTCATGAAAATCCCCCTGATTGGTGGAACCTTCGCCCAAAGATACGAAGGTGCAAAACTTTTCCTTGCGCAGTTTTCCCGCGTACGCGATTCCGGCGGCATGGGGAATTTGTGTAGCCACAGGTGAAGAACCGGTCACAATGCGCAATCTTTTGCAGCCGAAATGACCCGGCATTTGCCGGCCGCCGCTGTTCGGCTCTTCCGCTTTCGCGAACGCCGAGAGCAGCAACTCCTGCGCCGTCATGCCGACCCCCAGAACAAAAGCATAATCGCGGTAATACGGCAAAAAGTAATCGGTGCGCGTGTCAAAGGCAAACGCCGCTGCCGTCTGGCCCGCTTCCTGCCCGATTCCCGAAACATGAAACGGAATTTTTCCCGCCCGCTGCAATAACAACGAACGCTCGTCGAATTTACGGGCCGTCAGCATGGTCGTGTACATTTCGACTAATTTCCCATCGCTCAACCCGAGCTCTCTGTGCTTGAACTCGCTCCTTGCGGGAGCCACGTTTGTCACGAAGAAAACCTCCTTTAAATTGAAGGCGTCGGCAAATTTTTATTACCTGGTACTAATACTTGGTTAAATATATTATACCCCTATCCGCGACAAAAAGAAAATGAAATTTATATGTTGATGGCGCGCCCGTCCACGGCAAGCATCGCTTCACCCAAACTTTCCGCCAGGGTCGGATGCGGGTGAATCGTAAATCCGACTTCCCACGGCGCCGCGGCCAATATTTGCGCCAACGCCGCCTCGCTGACCAAATCGGTAACGTGCGGCCCGATCATATGTACGCCCAGCAAATCGTCGGTTTTCGCATCGGCGACCACTTTGACGAAACCGTCCGTCTCCCCCAAAACAAGCGCCTTGCCCAACGCTTTAAAGGAAAATTTTCCGGTCTTGATTTCATACCCTTGCGCTTTTGCCTCATCTTCCGTAATCCCGACCGCGGCGATTTCCGGGCGGGTATAGATGCAACGGGGGATGAGCCGCGGCGGATACGGGTTAGTCGCGACGCCGGCGATATGTTCGGCGGCGATAAGCCCTTCATGCGCGGCAACATGGGCGAGCTGGTATCCGCCGTTTACATCGCCTACCGCATAAATGTGCGACTCGGTCGTTTGCATAAATTCATTGACTTTGATAACGCCGTTTGCCAACGCCACTTCCGTGTGATCCAATCCGATATGATCTGTCAGCGCTTCCCTGCCGACGGAAAGCAGAAGCTTTTCCGCATGCAGGGCGGTTTCCCCGGTCCGGTGCGCGACGGTAAGGCGCACGCCGTCTTCTTCCGTCGCAAGCGAATCGGGCAGCAATTTGGCGTTCGTCAGCAGGCGAATGCCGCGCTTCTTGAACAAACGCTCCAATTCGCGGGAAATCTCCTTGTCCTCAGCCGGTACGAGATTCGCCGCCGCTTCGACAACGGTTACGTCCACTCCGAAGTCGTGCAACAAGGACGCCCATTCCACGCCGATGACGCCGCCGCCGACAATGATGACGGATTTGGGAAGCTCCGATAATAACAGCGCATCGTCGCTCGTCAAAATATGCTTGCCGTCGGGATGAACGCCGGGCAACGTTTTCGGACGCGATCCGGTGGCGATAATCAAGTGTTCGGGCACCAGATTTTCCACTTCATCGTGGGCAAGTTCCACATTTACCGTGCCGCCGCGCGGGGAAAAAATGGACGGCCCGATGATAGTGCCCTTGCCGTTGAACACTTCAATTTTGTTTTTGTCCATTAAAAAGTGCAGCCCTTTGTGCAATTGGTCTACGATCGCCTGCTTCCGTTCCTGCACTTTGGCGAAATTGAGCGATACGGAATCGGCGTTGATGCCGAAATCCGCGCTGTGCTTCATCGTGTCGTACAATTCGGCGCTGCGCAGCAAAGCCTTGCTGGGGATGCAGCCGCGATGCAGGCATGTTCCCCCCAGCTTGTCCTTTTCTACTATCGCTACCTTTTTCCCCAATTGCGCAAGGCGAATGGCCGCGGTATATCCGCCTATGCCGCCTCCCAACACGACAACGTCGTATTGTCTTGTCATAAACATCGCCCTTTACTCATGAAATGATTTCTCTATTATGCTATTATGATGTTTATTGTAACCTTTTTGTCCAGCCTGTACAAAGCATGATCCTGAACGGAAGGAGTATCAGGCAGATGAAGCAGATGGCAGCGCGAATGATCGCCGTGCTTTTGCTCGTCATTCCCGGCGCGGCCGCAACATACGGGTTTTTATTGATGAAAGACGCGGTCTTTGCCGCTTTCGGGCCGCCCCGTTTTCCCTTCTTACGTTTTCTGGCCGGATTGCTGCTGTTTGCAGGTGGAGTGGCGTTCATCGCCGGGTGGGTCAACTTTCGCGACCGCAAGCGGAATTACGGATTCAAAAAAAAGCGCCCAAGATTTTAAGCCCTGCCCAACCGGTCCAGCCAGCGCAACAAACGGTTTTGATCGATGATGCGCGTAAGCGAACCGCGCTCCGCCACCCAGTGCAGCACAATAAGCGCGACCACCGCACCGGTATTGAGCCAGGCGGGCGCCGACCAGACAAACGCGCAGCCTGCGGCAAACCCCAACATGTTTGCGCCCGCGTCCCCGAGCATGGACTTTGCCCGCAAATCATGCGGCATAAGCCAGATGCCGCCGCAAACAAGCGGCAGCAACCAGCCCGCCCACACATGAGTAACGCCGGCAGCAAGCAAAACGAACACCAGCGCAAAAAAAGCTTTCAGCGCTCTACCCGGGCGCAGATCAAGCAAATTCAGCAAATTGGTCATCAGCGCGATCTCCAACACCGCGCACGCCTTCGCCGGCATTCCGCCGGGCAGATAGGAAACAAGCCAAACCGCCGTCATGCCGACAATAACCACCTTCAGCACGCCGGAAGTAATTACGCCCTCGCGCAATGCCCGAAAATGCCCGGTAAAGCCTTTAATGCGCTTCTCGCCTATCAAATCGTCAAACCAACCGGCAAAAAAAACCGCCGTCACAGCGGCGAAAAACACGGCGATCGGCAAATCGCGGTCCGTCCCGGCCGATTGGGCGGCAGTCAAGCCGCGTCCACTCGCACCGGAAAAGGGGTAATAAGCGGACATAAACAGATACAACAGGCAAAGCAGCCACAAAAACAGCCCCATCGCATGCGGGATGCGGTTCCCCTGAAAATTCGGCGCCGTCACGTTATGCCGCAGCAAAAATTGCCGGATCGGACGCAACAGCAAACCGGATACAAGGAAAAACAAAAGCGGAAAAAAAGAATCGCTTAGCAAACCGGATGCCTCCATTTGTCAAAAAGAGTTTTTGATACGGCAACCAATTGCCGGCCGCGGTGGAGAAAACCTTGCAGGTCGCGCCCCGTTTCGCGATGGCGAAACGAAACCGGCACTTCGCGGATGCGAAAGCCAAAACGCGCCGCATCGATGGTCAGGCCGACCTCAATGCCGAAGCCGCCCGACAAACCGCCGATTTGTTCCAGCAGCTCGCGCCGGACGGCGCGCTGCCCCGATAACGGTTCAACCGGCAAGTAGCCGCTCAAGGCGTGGATGCCTTTTGCCGCCACTTTTTTGCAGATGCCGAAACCGCCTTTTCTTTCATTAGCGGGGAATGTGGCGATGCTCATATCGCATTGGCCCGCGAATAGCGGCGATAACAGGATGCGGGCGAAATCGGCGGACGCTCCCAGATCGGCGTCCAGAAACACGATGATGGTTCCCTTCGCATTGCGCCATCCCGCTTCCAACGCTTTTCCCTTGCCGTAATTCCGCTTGTGGCGAATAATCGTATCCGCACCCGCCACCGCGGCGGCATATGTATCATCCGTGCTGCCGTCGTCCACGACCACGATTTCGTCCCACTCGCCCGCCTGCCTGCCCGTACGCAGCGCCTTGAGCGTTTCCGGAAGCATTGGCGCTTCATTCCATGCCGGAATAACGATAGAAACTGACGGCCGCATGCTCATCTTCCTCCAGTATTTTTTTTACATACAAAATGAAGTCGACGATTTCCTGCGGATCGTTGAAGCGCTGCTCTTCTTTGCTTACATCGATCACTTTCGCGTAAGGCGCGATTGCCGGCAAGCTTAGCCAACCGCCGCCTGACGCAAGATTTTCGGCGGCGGCCGGATCCGATACAACAATGACATCCGGCGGCGACCCGTCTTTTGCCAACATTTTCGCGGGCGCGAAGGCGGTTTGCCGATCGTAATCGATTTCCCGCAAATTGGCGCCGGCAACCTTCATCAGCATGGCAAATGTAGCGTTTTCCGCGGCAACCGGGCGGATCCACCATATTTTTTTATTGTTCAGAAACGGATTCACCGCTTTATTCATCAATTGCAACGACATGAGCTGCTGCTGCAACGCTTGCGCATTTTCCACCTGGCGGTCGTATTTTTCCATCAGGATTCCGAGCGTTTCCTGTTCCGTCTGCCACATCCAGCGTTGCCCCAATGTGCCGCCCAGCAGGATCCCCAGCCCCAGCGCCACAAATATGGCGATAATCGATCCGATATGATAGCGACTGGTCAGCATGGTTTTCACCTCTTGTTTTACAATAAGCGCACTTTGAAAAACGTCCACATGACAGCGGCAAAATGCCGCAAGCCCGGATGAATCAACCCCAACATCAACAGCGGAAAAACGCCGGCTGCCGGAATCATCCATAAACTCCGCAGTTTCACCGGCCTATGGTACAATCTGGAAACCCCCTTGGCATCGACGAGCCGCGATCCGATTTTCATCCGCACCATCATCGTGCTCGCCATGCCGCGGCGTCCTTTTTCGAGAAAATCGATCAGATGCGTATGCGTACCGACCGTGACGATTAACTCGGCGTTTTTTTCATAGGCGATCAGCATGGCGACATCTTCGCTCATCCCCGGCGCGGCTACGGTTTTCGCCTTGAGCCCCATCGCCTCGATTCTTGCCATGCCGGGCGCCCTGCCGTCCGGATAGGCGTGCACAATCAACTCCGCTCCGGATTTGAGCGCCGCGTCCGACACACTGTCCATATCGCCGATGATCGCATGCGGCGTATAGCCGGATTCCATCAGCGCGTCCGCCCCGCCGTCGACGCCGACCAAAACGGGGCGGTAGTCCTGAATATAATCGTGCAGCGTAAGCAAGTCTTCCTTGTAGCCGCTGCCGCGCACCACAACCACAACATGCCTGCCGGCAATCGCCGTGCGCAGCTTCGGCACAGGCAGCGGGCGGATGAAAAATTCCTTTTCTTTTTTCGCGTAATAGAGCGTGTTGTCGATAAACTTGCTGAGCTCGCCGTTTAAATTGTTTTTTGCGGCTTCATTCAAAAGCCGCCAGCTTTTTTCCGTAAATGCCGTGTACCCGATCCGCCCGCGCTTCGTATGGATGCCCTGTTCATCAATCGCGATTTCTTCGCCGTCGGAAAACATGCCGAAATGTTCGGGCTGAATTTGCATAATCGGGATGCCCGCTTTGAACAGCATCGGCGGGCCTTGCACCGGGTACTTGCCGGTCATGGTCGGGGCGGCGTTGATCACCGCTTTCACTTTGGCGGCGATGAGCCCGGCGGCCCCCATTTCGTCCAGATCGGGGTGGTCGATGACGACGATTTGCCGCGGCTCGACGGAACGCAGCAACGCTTTGGTGCTGCGCCCGGTCTTCACTTTTCCGTGAATATATAAGGTAGCTCCTCCCCGTCTGGGTTGCCGGCCAAGCATGTTTTAGCCTCCGTCCCGCAACGTTTTATACGCAACGCTTCGCAAGCTGCTTTTTTGTATATTATGGCCAAACGGCGGTCGGAAAAATACAAAAACAGGGCGAAAGACTTCGCTTTCCACCCTGTCGTTGCGTTTAAAGATTTTCTGTTCACGATTATTGATGCCCGCAAAGCATTTTTTCCAGGTGCTTGATGGTCGGCGTTAAATTTGCGTAAAAATACGCTTCCCGCAACCTGCGGGCGGCATGGCTCACTTTCTGATAAGCTGCGCTGCCTTGATGCAACATGCACGCTTGAACGGCTTTCAGCGACAAATATGCCGAGTCGAGGCGATATTTCAGCAACTGCTCCCACTGTTCGGCAAATTCGCCGGATTTGAGGAGCTGGTAAAATTTCTCGCGCAGCGAAACATAATGATCCTCGATTTCCGCGGCCTGGACGCGCAAATAGGAATTGCAGCCGTTTTGCCTGTCGCTGAATTTTTTTATGCCGTCGATCGACGCCTTCGTTATGCCGAGCGAAAGCGGAATTTGATACGCGACAAATGCCGGCCGGATTTTTGTGACGAAGTCGCCCGCCTGTTCCGAAAGGAGCCAATTGTCCGGGATGAAGACGTCGGCAAACTCGCACGAGTACGTGGCGCTGCCGTTTACGCCGAGGAACTCCGCCTTTTTCCGCAAAGCCAAGCCCGGAACATCGCAGGAAACAAACGCCATGATCTGCCTGTCATCGCCCGCGTCGGCAATAATGCCGAACCAATGGCCGGAACCGAGATTCGATACCGCGCCTAACTGCCCTGAAACGATATAGCCGCCCGTTGTTCGCACCGCTTTTAGCAACAATTTTTCCATTCCGGCAAAAAACTTCATCGGATTGGAAAGCCCCGTTCCTCCCAACTTTTCGCCGTTTTCAAGCAAGGGGAGGATTTCCCGGTGCAAATAAGCGTTGTCGCTGAGCCTTACGTAGGTCAATGACGCCAGATGGCACCAGAGGTTAAAGGCGGTTGTCATGCAGGTTTTGGCGGTTTCTTCGACCAATCGGGATTCGTCGGGCAGCATCCGGGAAAGTGGCGTATGCCGGGAGTGCAACAACCCCGAGTTTCCGATCGCTTTTAAATAATCCTCAGCGTAATAGGCTTCGTCGTCGACCTTTTTCACAAATGGCTTCAGCTTTGCTTTTATCAAGCGGTCGAGCACGTTCTGCGCTTCTTGTTCGTTTACCGGTACCGGCATGCTTCGTCAACTTCCTTCTCAGCAATTTATTTTGTGGATGTGATCTCCGTGATCGTGTCGATCGGCGCCTTCACCGCTTCCCGCGCTTTCTTTACGGCCACTTCATCGGGGGCGTCATAGAAGCAAAGGCATTTCGTCATGTCCTCGCAGACGTACGTTCTGGAAAAAGCGACTTCGGGCACTTCCGCATAATGCACCGAGTTTGTCTTCTTACGTTCCAGATATTGTTCCATCGTCAAGTTTTCGGGCAAATTCCATTCCACCAAATAGTTGACCTTATCCGCCTGTTTTTTCACTTCATCAAGCTCTTTGCCGACTAGCCGAACCGGCTTGATCAACGTAACGGGAATGCCGTTTTCGCGCAATACTTCCGTAACGTCGTTTCTTTTTCCGCTTTCGGCGATCAAGAACGCTCGGGTAAAATCTTTGGATACTTGCACTTCAATCAATGCGACGCCCTTTTTGCCGAAGGCATCTTTTATTTGTTGCACTTTGGCCTCGAACGATTCTTTTCCTTTCACCGCACCGTTCAACGCGGACTCAACCAAAAATAACGCCATGGTTAACCTCTCCTCACATATAGGAATAATGGTAATTCGTAAGGATATTTTATTATACTAAGTTCAAAATATCAACTTAGTATTTTATTTTTGAATATGTTAAAATAGTGAAAAAATCGAAAGTAGGGTTTCTTTTTTATGAAAGAAGACTTTGACATTCCTTGCAATATCGCCCAATCATTGAATATTATCGGCGACCGCTGGACACTGCTTATTATCCATGAAATTTTGCTCGGCCATCACACCTTTAACGAAATTAAAAAGCCGCTTAAAGGCCTTTCTTCCAATTTGTTGTCGGCCCGCCTGAAGTTTTTGGAGCAAAGCAATCTGATTACAGCCGAACTGTACTCGGACCACCCGCCAAGATTCAAATATGATTTGACCGAAAGCGGCAAAGATTTGGAGCATGTCTTTCATTCTTTGATTCTATGGGGCGGAAAGCATTTGAAAAAATGCTATAAAAAACTGCTTCACGCCGCTTGCGAGCATGAGGTGGAAATCGCGTACCATTGTCCGCACTGCAACCAAACCGTTGATGATCTGCGGGTCGCGAAGGTTTAACGGCCCCATTGTTTATCAACCCAGCGCTCAAACAACTGAATCAGCTGATCGAGCAGCATCCCGATTACGCCGATTGTGGCGATTGCCACAAAGACGTAATCGAGGCGCAATAAATTTCTGCCGTCTTCGATCAAAAATCCCAGGCCGGACTGCGCCCCGACCATTTCCCCGGACACAAGAAAGATCCAGGACATCCCCAGGGCAAGGCGCAAGCCGTGCGTTATTTGCGGAAAAATCGACGGGATAACCACTTTGGTAATGATGCGGCGCTGCTTGAGCTCAAAATTATGCGCTACCTGCAGATAAGCCTGATCCACTTTCCGCGCGGCGGCCACCGTTGTCAACAGCATCGGATAAAAACCGGCAATAAAAATCATGACGATAGCCGAAGCGGTGCCCAGGTTAAACCATAATACGATAAACGGCGACCAGGCGATCGGCGCGACCGGCCGCAACACTTGCACAATGGGATCGAGGACGGCCCACAATAAGGATATCCGGCCGATCAGCAAGCCAAGCAAAATGCCGGCGGCAACAGCCATAAGGTAGCCGACAACAAACCGGTACATACTGATTTTGATATCTGCGAATAACGTCCCGTCTTGCACAAGTTCGACAAACGCTTGCCACACTTTTAACGGCGGCGGAAACAGCGATTCGTTATACCCGCCGATCCACGAAATCAATTGCCACGCAAGCAACAAGAGGACAAATCCGGCAAGGATGGAAGCCGCTTTTTGCAATCTGCTCATGTTATCACTTCTTCAAAGCGTTATCGTACAACGAGTTGTCTACAAAATCCGCATATGCCGGAGGATTGTCGGAAAGCCCCATCTCGATCACATACTGCCGCAATTCGTCGTAGGAGTCTTCGTTCACGCGCAAATCCCCGTAACTGATCCATTTCAAGGACAAATTCAACACGTCTTTGTCGACTTTCATATAGGATTGCGCCACTTTATCGGTTTCTTCATCTTTCTTCTCCGCCGCTTCTCCCGCTTTCACATATTCGGTAACAAATTGTTGGGCGGTATCCGGCGATTCGGCAAGAAAATCGCCGCGCAAAACAAGCGCGCAATCGATTGAGTTCGGCCAAACGTCTTTATCCTGATAGATCACCTTACCCTTGCCCATATGAACGCCCAATGCGCCAAACGGCTCCGCGACGACATATCCGGATACTTTGCCGGTTGCGAGCGACGCCGGCATCGATGCCGGGGCCATTTCGACAGGATTGATGTCCGAATATGGCAATCCCGCTTTTTTCAGCATTAAATAGAGCAAAATATTATGCGTGGAAAACTTGGAAGGAATTGCGTACGTTTTGCCCCGCAAATCGGCAACCGACTGAATGTCATTGGCGACCATCAGGACATTGCCGTCGCGGTGGCCCAAAGCGACCGCCTTTAAATCGATGCCTTGCTCCTTGGCCCGCATCGCCAGCAGGATGGGCAATGAAGCGCCGTCCACTCTGCCGGCATTCAATGCGTTTGACAAGTCCTGCCACGAACCGAACTTGATGAGTTCCAAATTGAACGCAAGCTTTCCTTCCTTTGCCGCGTCATTCTCGAAATACAGCGGCACGGCATGCGTGATCGGCAAATAGCCGATTTTCACCGTCTTTTTTTCCTTGCCGCCGTTCGCGCAACCGGCAAGCGCAAAACTAAACGCCAGGGTCAAGATGAGCAACGATTTGGTTAATTTTCCTATGTTCATGAAAGCACTTTTCCTCCTAGATGATGTATTCGATAGTTTCAACCGGCCGGCTGAAATGAAATTCGGCAAAAATGGCTTTGCGGAAGTATTGGAAATCATCATGGCTGCGGTCTCTTGGTTTTGCCGTGCCGATTTTCAATTCCTTGCGGATTTTTCCCGGGTTGGGTTGCATAATGAAAATGCGGTCGGACAAATAGATCGCTTCATCGATATCATGCGTAACAAAAATAATGGTCGTTTTCTCCTTCTCCTGGATGCGCAGCAATTCGTCCTGCAAATAATACCGGTTAAACGTATCCAGGGCGCCGAACGGTTCATCCATCAAAATCAGTTCCGGTTGCGTTACCAACGCCCGGGCTATCGCCACGCGCTGCTGCATTCCTCCTGACAGTTGGCGGGGAAACAAATCGATCTTGTCTTCGAGCCCGACCATCCGCAAATAGTTCAGCGCGCGCTCCCTGCGTTCTTTGGCGGATAGCGGAAGTTCTTCAAGCCCAAACTCCACATTTTTAATGACGGAACGCCACGGCAGCAAACCATAATGCTGAAACAGCATCACACAATTTCGGCTGGGGCGTTCAACCGGTTTGTCGGCGAACAGCACTTTTCCCTCATCCGGCTTAATAAACCCGCCGATAATATTGAGCAGCGTGCTCTTGCCGCAGCCGCTCGGACCCAGCAGCGATACGATCTCGCCTCTATGTATCGCAAACGAGATGTGATCAAGGATCTTTTGGGAGTTGTTTTGATTGGCAAAGCTTTTATGAAGGTCTGTTGCGCGGATGATGGCGCTCTCGTTCATTTTTAACCCCCGTTCCTATCCTAATAATTCCTATCAGATAAGTGTATTTAAATACTTGTAAGTAATATTATTATACTTTGTTAATAAAATCAACTGTGATCTTGCAAAATTTCTTGAT
>DASVDB010000035.1 GCA_036381315.1 Bacilli bacterium
TGGCAAATCGTATTCCATCCATCATGCCACCAAGATCATGCTCATCATCGGGAAATTTTTCGCTGTGCTGGAACGCCGCTTTGGCCTTCGCATATTTGCCGGAGAAAGAAAGAAAGATAAAACGGGAAGGCGGGGCGACAAACGTGCTTGAACGCATCAGCCGGCCTGACGATTTGAAAAAATTGCCCATTCGCGATCTGGAAACACTCGCTTATGAGATCCGGCAGTTTTTAATCGCCAGGCTTTCGGCGACCGGGGGCCATTTGGCGCCGAATCTGGGCGTCGTGGAGCTGACGATTGCCCTGCATTACTTATATAATAGCCCGCAGGATAAAATCATTTTCGATGTGGGCCACCAGGGATACATACATAAAATTTTGACCGGCCGCAAGGACGAATTTGCCACGCTGCGCCAGTACAAAGGGTTGAGCGGCTTTTTAAAGCGCCGCGAAAGCGAGCATGACGTCTGGGAAGCCGGACATTCGAGCACTTCGCTATCAGCGGCGCTGGGCATGGCGATCGCCCGCGACGCCAAAGGCGAAAACCACAAAGTGATCGCGGTGATCGGAGACGGCGCCTTGACCGGCGGAATGGCGCTGGAGGCGCTGAATCATATCGGCCATGAGAAGCGAAATTTGCTCGTCGTGCTAAACGACAATGAAATGTCGATCGCGCCCAATGTCGGCGCGCTGCACAATTACTTAAGCCGGATTCGCGCGGACAAAACATACCGCAAAGCGAAAGAAGAAATTGAATATTTGCTGAAGAAAATTCCGCATATCGGCGGCAAGCTGGCGAAGACTGCGGAGAAATTGAAGGACAGCCTGAAATATCTGGTCGTTACGGGCGTGCTGTTTGAAGAACTTGGTTTTACATATTTCGGTCCGGTTGACGGGCATCATCTAGAGCAGCTGATTGAAACGTTCAGGCAAGCGGATAACGTGGGCGGGCCTGTGCTGGTGCATGTCGTTACCGTGAAAGGAAAAGGTTTTATCCATGCCGAGAATGACGCGCACAAATGGCATGGCGTCGGCGCATACAAGATCGAATCCGGCGATTTTCCGAAAAAAACAAGCCCTCCGACTTATACCGAGGTATTCGGCGAAACGTTGCTGGAATTGGCGCGGCGCGACGAACGCATCATGGCGATCACGCCGGCCATGCCGGGAGGCTCGGGGCTCATCCCGTTTGCCGAAACGTTTCCCGAGCGCATGATTGATGTGGGAATTGCGGAACAGCATGCGGCAACGTTAAGCGGCGCGCTGGCGCTCGCCGGAATGAAGCCCGTCTTCGCCGTTTATTCCACGTTTGCCCAACGGGCGTACGACCAGATTGTCCACGATATTTGCCGGCAAAATTTGCCTGTCGTTTTGGCGATTGACCGGGCCGGTTTGGTCGGTCCCGACGGCGAAACGCACCAGGGCGTATTTGACATCCCTTTTTTACGTCATATCCCCAACATGACAATCATGATGCCGAAAGATGAAAACGAACTGCGGCATATGCTGTATACGGCGGTTTCTTTTGCAGCGGGACCGGTTGCCGTGCGTTATCCGCGGGCGGCGGGGCTAGGCGTCAAACCGGATCAACAGCTGAAAAAAATTCTGATCGGCAAGTGGGAGATGCTGATTAGGCCGGATGGCGCAAAAACCGGCGCGGCCATCCTTGCGGTCGGCCCCCATATGGTGCAATTGGCGCTGGCGGCGGCGGACCGGCTAAACAGGGACGGAATGATCGTTGCCGTTGTCAACGCTCGCTTTATCAAGCCGCTTGACGAAGAAATGCTGCTTCATTTCGCCGAGCAAGGCGCAAATTTGCTGACGCTGGAGGAAAGCAGTCTATCCGGCGGCTTTGGCGGGGCGGTCATGGAATTTTACGCGCAAAAGGGCATCTACGGAATGCGAATCAAGCCGATGGGCATCCCGGACAGGTTTGTCGAACACGGAAGCATTCAGGACCAATTGCGTGAAGCGGGCCTTACGCTTCAACGGGTGCTGGCCGAAATGCGCGCTCTCATGCCGCGGCAATCGGGCCCGAGTATGAACGGGAGCTAGGTACAATGGCGAAAAGCAAAGAACGAATCGATGTGCTGCTGGTGGAACAGGCATTTTTCCCCAGCCGGGAAAAAGCAAAAGCCGCCGTTATGGCGGGGCTGGTCTATGTCGGGACGGAACGGATTGAAAAAGCCGGCATGAAAATTGACCGGGACGCGGCCATTCATGTCAAGGGCGCGCCGCACCCTTACGTCGGCAGGGGAGGCTTGAAACTTGCCAAGGCGCTGCGGGCGTTTTCCATCGATTTGACCGGTAAAGTCATGCTCGATATCGGCGCCTCCACCGGCGGCTTTACGGACTGCGCGCTGCAAAACGGCGCCGCTTATGTGTACGCCATCGACGTCGGCACGAATCAACTGGACTGGAGCTTGCGCACAAATCCGCGAGTTTGCGTAATGGAACGCACCAATTTCCGTTATTTGCAAGCGTCAGACCTGACCGGCCCGCTGCCGCAATTCGCCGCCATCGATGTTTCCTTTATTTCGCTGAAGCTCATTTTGCCAACGCTCAAGAAGTTGTTTGCCGATCGGAACGGGGAAGTTGTCGCTTTGATCAAGCCGCAGTTTGAAGCGGGCAGAAACCAGATCGGCAAATCCGGAGTCGTCCGCGACCGGCGCGTGCACGAAGCGGTTTTGCGCGACATTTTAACGTTTGCGGCGGAGCTTGGATTTAAACTGCAAGGGCTCACTTTTTCCCCGATTACCGGGGGCGAAGGCAACATTGAATTTCTTGCTTTCTGGCAATTCGGACAACCGGCGTTAGCTCACGCTGAACCGTCAGCGGAGCACTTTGACCAAACGATTGCGGCCACGGTGGCGGAGGCCGGCAAAACTTTCGGCAAAGGGGAAAACTGAAGAAAAAAGGAAAACCGGAACCAATCGCGAATATATCGAAAGCAGGGCTCACCGTATATAAACATGCGGGGGTGAATCGATCGTGGCTGGCGGAGAAACATTCGTGCTTGTCGCCATCGTGATTGGTTTTGCGCTTTTGGGGCTGTACCGGCTCAAATTGTGGCTGTACAAACCTGTCAGCCCGCGTTTGCCGGTTCCGGCGGAGGAATTCCATGAGCACGATGCGGCCGTACAATTGCTCAGGCAAAGCGGCTATGATGTCATTGCCGGGAAATATCGGGTGCCGATCGAAATTCAACTGGACGAGAAAACGCTTGGCAGCAGGTACTATATCGATTATTTCGCAAGAGACGGCCATGAATTGTTCGTCGTGAAAGTATCGCGCGAGCGAATGCCGATTGAATGGACAGGCAGCGGCATTCGCGATAAGCTGCTGCCTTATTTTTTGTTGTTCGAGCAAGTATCCGGTTTGCTGTATGTTGACCTTGCCGAACAGCGCATCCGCAAAATGAAGGTGGTTCTGGATTTGGAAAACAAATTCGGGAGGTAACGCATGAAAGGGAAAAGGCAGATCAAAATCCGCGAAATTATTACAAACAACGAAATCGAAACGCAGGATGAATTGGTGGAAGCGCTGCGCGCCGCGGGCTTTCCCGTTACGCAGGCGACGGTTTCCCGCGACATCAAGGAACTGCATTTGATTAAAGTGCCGGTGGATGCCGGAAAATACAAATATTCTTTGCCCACGGACCAGCGTTACAATCCTGTGCAAAAGTTGAAACGGGCTTTGCAGGACCATTTCGTGCAAATCGATTACGCGGAAAACCTTGTTGTCCTGAAATGTTGGCCGGGCACCGCCAACACGATCGGCGTACTGCTTGACAATTTGGAATGGCCGGAACTGTTGGGGACGATTTGCGGCGACGATACCATTTTGCTGATATGCCGAACAAAGGAGCAAAGCGCACGCTTGGTTGAACAAATTCACGCGCTGTTGGCTTAAAACGCGGCGCCTGTTTTGAAGGAGGATTTGCGTTCATGCTGAAGGAATTGTCCATTCGCAATTTGGCTGTAATCGAATCCGTCCAGCTGCGGTTTTCGCATGGGTTTCATGTTTTGACAGGCGAGACGGGGGCGGGCAAATCGATCATTATCGACGCGCTCGGCTTGATTGCCGGCGCCCGCGGTTCCGCCGATCTGGTTCGTTTTGGATGCGAAAAAGCGGAAATTGAAGCGTCGTTTGAATGTGCTAAAGCGCATCCCGTATGGGAAGAGCTTGCACGCCTCGGCATTCCGGCAAGCCCGGATGAATTGCTGATCATTCGGCGGGAAGTCACCGCGCAAGGCAAAAGCTCCGCCAGAGTCAACGGACAAATGGTCAATTTGGCGATGTTGCGCGAAATCGGCGAACGCATGGTCAATATTCACGGCCAGCATGAACACCAGTCGCTCCTGAAAACGGAACGGCATATTGAATTGCTCGACAATTATGGCGGGCCCGATTTGTCCGCCGCGAAGGAGAAATACCGGTCGCTGTATCGCGCATATGCCGAAACGGCGAAAGAACTCGCGCATTTGCGCACGGCAGCGATGCAAGGGCTGCAAATGGCCGATTTGTACCGGTTTCAATGTGAAGAAATCGCCGCCGCCGGTTTAAAAATCGGCGAAGACGAATTGCTGGCCGAAGAAAAGCGCAAACTGGCTAATGCGGAGAAATTGGCCGCCGCTATCGCCGGCGCCTACGACACATTGAACGGAAACGGGCGCGCGCTTGAGGCCGCGGCGCAGGCAATGGCGCAGGTAGAAGCGGCGGCTGAATTTGACAAAGGCGCGCTCATGCCGCTGTTGGAACAACTGCAAAACGCGTACTACCAGTTGGAGGATGCCGCATTTCAATTGCGCGATTATCGGGAAAATCTGGAGTTTAACCCCGAACGTTTAGAGCAAATTGAAGAACGGTTAAATACGATCTACGGGCTAAAACGAAAATACGGCGGGTCGATCGCGGCCATTTTGGAGCATTATGATAAAACCGCCAAAGAACTTGACATGATTGAAAATAAAGATGAACGGATTCGCCAACTCGAAGAACGATCCGCCCGCGAGCTTGCGGATTTGGCTAACGCGGCGGAACGTTTGTCGGCGTTGCGCAAAAACGCGGCCGCGAATTTGAGCAAGGACATTATCGCACAGCTTCGCGATCTGCAAATGGAAAAGGCCGGATTTGCCGTGCACATAACCCGCATTGAGGAACCGGGCGGCGTAAACGTGAACGGAACGGCGGTAAAATTTTCGCAAGACGGTTGGGATAGCGTTGAGTTTCTCATTTCCGCGAACCCGGGAGAACCTTTGAAAAGTTTAAGCAAAATCGCCTCGGGCGGGGAATTGTCCCGGATTATGCTGGCGCTGAAGACGATCTTTGCCGGCATGGAGTCAATCCCCGTGCTGGTATTCGATGAGGTCGATACCGGCGTTAGCGGCCGGGCTGCGCAGGCGATTGCGGAAAAACTGGCGGATTTGGCCAAAGGATTTCAGGTATTTTGCATCACGCACTTGCCCCAGGTAGCGTGCGCGGCGGACCAACATTTCCTGATCCTTAAAGAAGTGTCGGGCGACAGAACGTATACGCGCGTGGAACCTTTATCCGAGCAGGGCCGCGTGCAGGAATTGGCCCGCATGCTGGGCGGTGTGGAAATAACCGAAACGACGCTGCATCATGCAAGTGAAATGCTGCGCATGGCCAAAGAAAAGATAGGGAACCGATAAAAAGATTTGGCAACGATCGTTCCTTCCTTTCCAAAACCGACGAGAACAAGCATTAGTTTTCATCATAAAACGGTTAAGGCACGGTTAACTTAAAGGTACGCAATTGGCGACCACCTTTCTCGTCAGGCGAATGAGGCGTGAGGGAGCGTGATGTGCTTGGGTTTAAGTGCAGTCAGAAGAATGATCGGACTTATGCTTGTCTTTTTCCTCTGGTCAATTTGTTTGACGCCGTCTTTTCAGTCTTACGCATCGCTGCCAAGCGAGCTGCGGCTGTTTTCCGGACAAAGCAAACAGTTGCATTTTACAATGCCGGTAAACGCCCAGGTAACGGTAAAAGATCTCGACATCGTCGCGATCAACGGAAAGGTAAAGCATTCCCTTCAAGTCGATTTGCATGAACCGCTCGCATTACAATCGCTACAAGCCGGGAAGACGGAAATGAGCGTAAGGCTTTTCGGCGCAATACCCATCAAAACACTGAAAGTCAACGTCATTCCCGACCTGAAAGTCATACCTGGCGGACAGACAATCGGCGTAAAGATTAAATCGGCAGGAATTTTGGTTGTCGGGCATCATCTGGTTACGGTTGGGCAAGGACAAAAAACTTCTCCGGCCGAGCAGGCGGATGTTCGGTTGGGCGATTTAATCACGAAAGTGGACGGCGTCCGGATTAACGACGTCGCGAAAGTCGCCGACTTGGTCAATGCCGCCGGCAAAAGAAACGGCGAAATGAAGCTGACGATTCTGCGCAACGGCACGGAAATTGAACGCCGCATCCGCCCCGCTTTGGACATGGAGGAGCGCGTTTATCGGCTCGGCGTGTACATTCGCGATTCGGCTGCCGGGGTCGGCACCCTGACCTTCTATGCCCCGGAACATGGCATTTACGGAGCGTTGGGGCACATTATTACCGATCTTGATACGCATACGCCGATCATACCCGGCGGAGGAGAAATATTAAATTCCAGCGTTACTTCGATTTCCAAAAGCCAAAACGGCAGCCCCGGGGAAAAACGCGCCCATCTGTTCAATGACCAAAAAGTGCTCGGCAATATCGAGAAGAACACGCAATTCGGCATATTCGGGAAAATGTACCACCCCCCCGGCAATGCGGCATACCGCGAAGCGCTTCCCGTGGCGTTTGCCGAAGACGTCCATAATGGACCGGCGCAAATCTTGACGGTTATCGACGGGCAAAAGGTGGAGAAGTTTGATATTGAAATCGTGCATACGTCCAGACAAAACACACCGACAACAAGAGGCATCGTTATCCGGATAACGGATCCGCGGCTGCTCAACAAAACCGGAGGCATTGTGCAGGGCATGAGCGGCAGCCCGATTATCCAGGACGGCAAAATTGTCGGGGCCGTAACGCATGTGCTAATCAACGATCCGAAATCGGGATACGGCTGCTACATTGAATGGATGCTGCAGGACGCCGGCATCTTGCTGAAAAGCGGCGCCAATCGGGAGCTTAAGGTTGGGTAACCTTAAGCTCCTTTTCCGCGGTTGCGGAAAATGACGAATAACAACGAAAAAAGACGAATATGGAAAATTTACAAAAATATGATAAAAATATTTTTCGACAGAAGGATTTTATGATTATGTGTCGAAATCGTAAAAGGGGGAATTTTCCAAAAAAATTGTATATGAAACGTACCAAAGGAGGAATTTTAAGTTGTACAGGACTCAAGTATTGCTCGCAGACGACAACAGGGAATTTACCAATTTGCTTTCGGAATACCTGGCCGCGCAAGACGACATGGACGTGATTGGCGTCGCTTATAATGGCGACGAGGTGCTTCGCTTGATCGAAGAAGAACGCAAAATTCCCGATGTGCTGATTCTTGACATTATTATGCCCCACCTTGACGGGCTGGGCGTTTTGGAACGGTTGAAAGCAATGAATTTGTCGCCGCAGCCGAAAATCATCATGCTGACTGCGTTCGGGCAAGAAAACATTACGCAAAAAGCGGTTCAACTGGGCGCATCTTATTACATTCTCAAGCCATTCGACATGGAAGTTCTGGCTAACCGGATTCGCCAATTGATTTCGCCGCAAGCCGCAACCACGGCAGGAGCGCCAGTGCGCAACGTCGTGCCGATTGCCAAAGGCCGAAATCTCGACGCCAACATCACCAGCATCATTCACGAAATCGGCGTGCCGGCGCATATCAAGGGATACCAGTATTTGCGCGAAGCAATCACGATGGTTTACACCAACATCGAGATTTTGGGCGCCATTACCAAAACCCTGTATCCGGCCATCGCCGAAAAGTACAAAACGACGCCTTCCCGCGTCGAGCGCGCCATCCGTCATGCCATTGAAGTCGCCTGGACGCGCGGCAATATCGATTCGATCAGCCATCTGTTCGGCTACACGATCAACATCAGCAAGGCGAAACCGACGAACAGCGAATTTATCGCGATGGTGGCGGATAAATTGCGCATCGAGCACAAGGTGTCGTGAGCCGGGCGGGACAACTTTACATCATATGTACAAAGACCACGACTTTATTGGGAAAGCAAATACAAACAAAGGAGTGGTTTATTTTTAAATAATGAAAAATACTGTTGTCGAATAGTTAACAGTTTGCATTTGACCGCATACCTTTCCACGGGAGCGGTCTATTTGCGTTTACTCGCCAGTATCGCGACAATTAGCGAACCGAGTCCTTCCGCGAGGTAGCCGATTGCCTTGCAGCGCAACGCAAAAACAGGTGAATCGCCTTCCTCGCCTTCCCGCACTGCGCAAAAACGTGAGTTCCCTCCCTGCATCGCGAGCGTTACCCCTACATCCCCACGCAACGCTAACGGACGCAGCAGAGGCTAATTGCCGAAAAAAGGCTGGACAAAAATTTAAATTTAGAAGCCGGGCGTAAAACCCCAAATAGCCACTGTCACGTCCGTTTCCCATTATGTGACTAACACTTGGCGCAACCTTAACCCTCCAAAATCGACTGCAGCGTATCGGCCAATATCCGGGTAACCTTCGACCAGGTATATTCCCTCGCATAGTTTTGCACCGCCGCGGGATTAAACCGTTGCGCATTCGTTTCGCAAAGATATTCAATCATAAGCGCGATTTCTTCCGGCGTAACTTCCCAATAGAGTTCGTTTCCATTGCCGCCGTCCCGTATTTTCCAGTATCCGCTCGTCATCATGTGCGAGTAGGGCATATTCAGCCCGTAGCAAGCATAGGCGGAATTAAGCGGATAAATGAGCGATGTTCCCACAGAGGCAGCCTCCAGCCCGATCATGCCGAAAGACTCCATGCGGGCCGGGGCGATAAAATAATGAGCGCGGGCCAGCAAACGGTACCATTCTTTGCGATCGAGAATCTCCGTCACAACCTCCATATTACCGGCATTTGCGGCATAATCCCAGCAATCGGATTTGATAATCAGATGAACGCGCTCGTCGTCCGCAAACTGATCGTTAAAAACATTGATGAGCAAATCCAGGCCCTTGCGGAATCCCCCCAAATATCCGGCATAAATCAGAACCAAACGTTCCTGTTCCTTTTGGTATATGTCAATGTCCTGCGATTCGGTTTCATCATAGCCCAACGGCACGACAAAAATTTTCGCCTTTACTCCGTTGAAGATCAGCAGATTGCGGGTAAAATCGGAGACGGTCAGCAAATACGGCAAGTTGTTGTTGATTTCCGCCACTTTTTCATCCGGCAATATGCCCTTGTCAAAATACAAAAGCGGCACATGGAAGCGGGCGGTGCCGTCTTCTGCAAAATGATTTCCGAGCAATGCGGAGAACGGATCGCAGGAGCGAATGGAGATATCCGCCCGTTCGCCACGGTGAATGGTGCATCCTTGCGGAATCGTGTGCGAATCGCTGCCTTCCCAAGGCCGCACATAAACTGTGTGCCCGAGCTTAAGAAGATGCCTGGTAAAATGATGCGAGATGATCCCGATAGACG
Organism: Bacilli bacterium; assembly: GCA_036381315.1. Classification (NCBI taxonomy): domain Bacteria; kingdom Bacillati; phylum Bacillota; class Bacilli; species Bacilli bacterium. The sequence goes on from DASVDB010000035.1 coordinate 9,612, forward strand.
AATAGTCGTTAAACACGCCATCCCATATAATCTTCATGCATGAACCTCCCAAAAGTTTTCCGTATTACCATAATCAAAATCCAGATTGGCGTCCCGACAAGTTCCGGCAGCTCGCGTGCAAGCTCCCGATTCCATGGCTCTTAGCCAAAAAAAGGAACCTTTATTTGCGAGACACCTCATCATGCTTCCGGTTTGCAAGCACAAATCGGATTGTCCGCCGCAACCCTTGTCCAAGGGAAACCTGCGGCGCCCAGCCGGATGTCAACCGAAGCTTCCACCGCATCATCGACATAATGAAAGCCGCGTAACATACCTCCATTGATATACAAGCGTTGTTCCGTTATCAGTTTACGTGGACAGTATGATTTCGCCACGGCGTATGAACGTTACGCACGTTACTCAACTAATTGCCGGATTGTCCAAACCGGCAATAGGAAACGTCATATAGTGAGAAGTAGAAAATGAACGGCGATTTTCAGAGGTACCCACCCGCCCGGTGCTAACGGACGCAGCGGAGGCTATTTGCCGAAAAAAGGCCGGGCCAAAATTTTAACGGACGCTTGAGCGGCTATTCGCCGTTTTTTTGTCTGAATACCGCACAAAGTGCTTAAATAGGCGCGCCTGCGACCGTTAAACTTGAAAACCGGGCGAAAACCCCCAAATAGCCTCTGTCACGTCCGTTAGAGCTGAAAACACCCTAATACGAAGTTGCAAGCCGGTGAACCGGCAGAGATCCCAAGCGAAAAAGGCCGTAAGCCGGCCGGGATTTCACGCTTAAAGGTTGCAAGCCGAAATGCCGACCGTGGTTTTGCGGATGAGTTACGGCCGAGTGTCCGTATAATTCTCCGGGAAATATACGATGCGTCTCACCCGTCGTGGTTTTTCCGCGAGAACGAATTTATGGGATTTTTGTTGAAAAGGAGGACTTGTCGCATGCGCGACTTCACAGGAGATTTTTCCTCATGGGAGGAGGCTTATACGTTTGATTCGTTAGAAAGCCGGGAACCGGAAGATATAAGGGCGCAAAACAAGGGAATGCTGTTCCGCCAAAAGGCTTCTTGCAAAAAGTTAGGCAGCGAATGATCAATGGCGCTGAAGGCGGTGCAATTCGTCAAGGCGTTGGCCACCGGTTCGACAAAACCGTTCATTGTGGAAGGGGAAGACGGGGAGCTTTATGTCGTGAAGGGCGGAGTAAAATTCGTCGATACAACCGTTCAGGTTTGCGAATGGCTGGCGTACCGGTTAGGATGCTTGCTGCAACTGCCGATCGCGCCCGGGATCATCATTGAAATCCCCGAGCAGCTAATCGATCGTGTGCCGGAAATGCAGGCAAACAGGATTGTGGGCGGTTTGTATTACGGCAGCCGGTATTTGTACCCAACGCTAAAAATCAGTCTTAATGAAAAATTTATTTCCCAATGCAAAAACAGGGCGGAAGGCGCCGCGATGATCTTGTTTGATCATTGGATCTGCAATTTTGATCGGACGAGCAACTTTGAAAATTTGATCATTACGAAAAACGGCGACTTGCATTTCCATATGATCGACCACAATGGCGCGTTTTACGGCGGTTGGTGGTTTGATGAGGTTTATCCGATATCCCCGCAAACCTTTTGGGGAAAAATTTATCAGTCATTTGTCCCCTATATTGATAAAACAGATCCTTTTGCGGAGATTATCCAACATAG
>DASVDB010000036.1 GCA_036381315.1 Bacilli bacterium
AATGAAGTATTGCCGATGAACACGGTTTTCGCGGCATAGGTGACGAAAAAAAGCAAGGCAAACGACGCGCCAAGCAGCATCAACTTCCGATGGGCTTTTCTCTTCTTGCGCAAAATTTGCCGCCACCCAAAGGCGACAAACAATGCGCTTATAATTATACAAAAGGTGCTGGCAGTAGCCAAGCCAAACGCCATATAGCAATCGCTCCTTATGATTTTTGCATGCCGGGTTTTGTCAGGGCGTATTCTGCGGAGAGACTTTCCGGCTCGTCGTTGCCTGGCATTTTATCGATTTTGGAACCGGAGTTTTCTTTGCGGAACCAACGGAAAAAGATCACTGCCAAAATGGAACCGTACATGATTTCCTGCATCAATTTCATCACAACACCACCCATCTGCTGGTCGTCCAACGGCGAAAGTAGCAGGAACATCCGCGGCCCTCCAAATTGGGCGAGTATCGCGGCGGCATTTCCGGAAACGCAATATCCCATCGCCTTAGCCCACGTATTCGGGTCGGAAAAGGACGCGTACAGCGGATGATCAGCAAAAATGATCAGCGCGCAAGCCGGTGTCAGCAGCACACCCGCCAAAAACAGATACGCCATTTTGCGCAGATCGGACAACTGCTCCAATTCCGGCAGCGGCGCGACCAACGGCCACCACATCATGCACGAGGTAAATAGCAACACATCATAATAGATCTCATGAACCGTATAATGCGTCATGACGAAATCCATAATGTTCGGCATGTGATAAAACGAAAAGAGCGCGTTAAAAGCCACGACGCCCAATAGCGGCCGAGTCAGAAAGCGAACAGCCTTGCCAACGAAGCGAATGTGGAAAATGGGACGGATAAGCCATCCGGGAATTCCCAGCAGCATGAGCGGAGGCGCTATTAAATAGGACAACGCCATCTCGATCATATGAAAACTGAACGTCAGGTGCCCCAATAAGCTAACCGGACCGCCTTGCGCAATATAATACGTGGCAAGCCCGCTTAAAAACAGCATTTTTTTGCCATTCCTCACCGGCTCGGATTGCGCAAAGAGGCGGCGCCATGCGCCGGTCGCCAACAGGTAAAATATGGCGATGACAATCGTCCAAACCATAAACACAGGACTCCAAATTTCCGCAAACGTAAAATATTGCAGACCCAGCATATTCACCGGACTCCTTTCCCAGTTGACCCATTTGGAACTGAAACGGAACTGAAACGGGGGACAATGTAATAATTGCCCCCCGTCTGCAAATCATCATCAATTATGCTTGCCCGGTTTACCACCAAACCCAGTATACCCCCGCCAGTATCACAGTGAACGCGATAAATGCCCCGCCCACGATAAATATGCGTTGGTGCAAATTCCCCCTGTCTTTCAGGTGCATCCAGAATATCGCCTGAATCCCCGCCTGGAAAACAGCCAGTATGATCAGGAAGCCCCAGACAAAGAAGGAATCCAGATAATCCGCATAAATGACCGTGAGAAACGCAAGGGCGGTTAAAATAATGGAGATTAGAAACGCGAGCAAGTGGTTCCTGGGACCTTCATGCACCGGGCGCCCCTTGATTTCTTGCGACTTCGCTTGTTCGGCACTCATTTTTTAACCCACCTTTCCCATCAGGTAAACGACGGTGAAAATAAATACCCACACCAAATCGACGAAGTGCCAATACAATGCCGCCAAATAAATTTTGGGCGCGGTTACGACGGTTAGCCCTTTCTTCGCGAGCTGTCCGATCAAAAGCGCGATCCAAACGACACCAAACAGGACATGGCCGCCGTGGAAACCTACCAGCGTATAGAACGCGGAAGCGAATGCGCTCGAATTGAACAGGTGTCCCTCTGCCGCATAGTTATTGAACTCGTATATTTCCAAGCCAAGAAACGCCAGCCCGAGAAGCACGGTTATGGCAAACCACAGTTTAATGTTTTTCACATCGTGGCGATGCATCGCTTGCACCGCCAATACGCTGGTCATGCTGGAAGTGAGCAAGAGGAATGTCGCGATGGCCACCATTGTCAGATCAAACAGTTCGGCGCCGGTCGGCCCCGATGCATTTTGGTTGCGCAGCGCGATATACGTTGCAAACAACGATCCGAACAAGACCGACTCTCCGCCAAGGAAAAACCAAAAACCTAAAATTTTATTGCGGCCTTCCAATGTCGCCTTTTCCGGCTCTTCCGGCAATTGAACGTTTTTCAATACAGTTTCCGCTTGCGCGCTCATGCTTTGGCCCCTTTCTCCTGAAGTCCTTCCGGTTCAACGTGGAAACCGCGGTCATCGAACAAGGAACGGATAAACATGCAGGCAAAGAACAACGCAAGGCCGATGCCCGCTACGATATAGTTGTTGAACAACGCCTGGGCCAATCCGTTGTCAAAATGCTGTCCCGCATACATAAAGCCGAAACCGGCAATAAACAGCCCAACCGACATCAAAAACGGCAATATTGTAGGCGAAGGCAGATGAATCGGGCCCAACGGTTCAGACGGAACCATTTCCTTATTGCCTTCCGTTTTTTCCACCCAGAGTGCGTCAAGCCCGCGCACAAGCGGAATTTGCGCGTAATTGAACTCCGGAGGCGGAGACGGAATGGTCCATTCCAACGTGCGCCCATCCCACGGATCGGCAGGAGCGCCAACCGGCTTGCGCGCCGTAACGGCAATATTCACCAGGAAAACGATCGTACCGGCGGCCATCAAAAACGCGCCTATCGTGCTGATGAAGTTCAGCTCGTCCCACCCTTGCCCTTTCAAATACGTAAACACACGGCGGGGCATCCCCATCAGGCCGAGGAAGTGCTGCACGAAGAACGTCATATGAAAACCGGTAAAGAACAGCCAGAATGTCCATTTGCCCATCGTTTCGCTCAGCATGCGACCGAACAATTTCGGCCACCAATAGAACAGCCCGGCGAACACCGCAAAAATCAGGCCGCCCACAATCACATAGTGAAAATGCGCAACAACGAAATACGTATCATGGTATTGGAAGTCGGCCGGCGGAGAAGCGAGCATCACACCGGTGACACCGCCTATTACGAAAGTCGGTATAAAGGCGACGGCAAACAAATTGGCGGTTGTAAACCGAATGTGTCCGCCCCACATGGTGAAAATCCAATTGAAAATTTTAATTCCCGTAGGCACCGCTATCAACATCGTGGCAACCCCGAACAGGGAGTTGGCGACCGGCCCGAGCCCGGTCGTAAACATATGGTGCGCCCACACCATGAAACTCAAGAAACCGATCAAGACCGTGGCAAACACCATCGAGCTGTACCCGTACAGGCGCTTGCTGGAAAAAGTCGTGATGACTTCGGACAAGATGCCGAATGCCGGAATAATCAGAATGTAAACTTCGGGGTGTCCGAAAATCCAGAATAAATGCTGATAAATGACCGGGTTGCCGCCATTTGCCACGTCGAAGAAATTGGCGTCAAACAGCCGGTCGAACATCAACAGGACCAGGCCAACCGTAATGGCCGGAAAGCAGAACAAAATGATAATCGACGTTACGAATGAAGTCCATACAAACATCGGCATGCGCATGAAGCTCATGCCCGGCGCGCGCATATTGACGATCGTCGCCAACATATTGATGCCGCCGATAAACGTTCCAAGTCCGGCAATTTGCAAACCAACCACGTAAAAGTTCACGCCGTTACTGCCAAAATCAGGGCCGGACAAAGGAGCGTACGCCGTCCACCCGGCATCCGGCGCGCCGCCCAAAAACCAGCTTAAATTCAAGAGCAGTCCGCCAAAAAAGAACATCCAGAATCCCAGCGCGTTCACAAACGGAAACGCAACGTCGCGCGCGCCGATTTGCAGCGGCACAGCGATATTCATCAGCGCGAAAATGAGCGGCATTGCCGCCAAAAAGATCATGGTCGTTCCGTGCATCGTAATCAGCTCGTTAAAGGTATGAGCCGGCACAAAGTCGAACTCCGGTTTCATGAGCTGAATCCGAATCAGAAGTGCTTCCAAACCGCCGATCAGAAAAAACATTCCACCGGCAACAAGGTACAGAACGGCGATTTTCTTGTGATCCACCGTAGTGAGCCATTCCATCAACCCGCGATACTTCTTAACCGGATGTGACAATGTGTTAACCTCCTAATCTAACCTATTTCAATTCCAATAAGTACTTCGCAACCTGTTTTGCCTCATCGTCCGTCAATCCCAGGTTTGGCATCAGCGTTCCGGGTTTAACTTCCTGGGGATTTTTTACCCACTTCTCAATCCATTCTGCCGTATGCGGCCGGAAACCGGCAACGACCTGGCGATCTCCGAAGCCCGCCAAATTCGGACCGGTACCGATTTGATCGGGTGTAATCGCATGACATGCGATGCATTGTTTCTTTTTAAAGATTTCTTCGCCTTGCTTTGCGTCAGCGGAAATGCTCGCCGGCGTTTTCAATTGTTCAATCCAAGCATCGAAGTCCGCCTTGCTCTTCGCAACTACTTTGAAGTCCATTAGAGCGTGGGATGAGCCGCACAGCTCGGCACATTTGCCTTTGTATACGCCTTCGTGATCCGCCGAAAAATACATCTTGTTCACAAGTCCGGGATTCGCGTCCATTTTCCCGGCCAATTCCGGAATCCAGAAAGAGTGGGTTACATCGGCCGAGGTGATCTCCAGCGAAACCCGTTTGCCCGCGGGAATGACCAAATCCTGAGCCGTTCTGATGCCCAAATCGGGATATTCAAACTCCCACCAGAACTGGTGCGCAGTAACCTTCACATGCATCGTGTCTTTGTCTTTTGTATAATCCTTGGCATAAACAAACGTGTCCATGACGGACGGTACCGCCAGAACAATTAAGAGAATAAACGGAATAATCGTCCACGTGAGCTCCAGCTTATAACTTCCTTCGACCTGCTCAGGATAACCGGTCTGCCCTTTACGTTTGCGGTAGCGTATGATAACAAAGAAAAAGAGCGAATAAACGACAACCATGACGATAACCATAATGACAAAACTCAATACGATCAAATCGTATTGGTCTCTCGCATTAGGGCCTTGCGGATTGAGCACTCCATCACAGCCCGCCAGCAAAAGCGAAAAAAGGGCCGCCAAGGGCAAAAAACGCCAACCCCGATTCCTTGCCAACATTTCATCAACCCCAATTCTGTGATTTCCGAAGCAGTTGTACATTGTCATTGATTCATATCAATTTATAATGATAATTACTATGTAGTTTATTGTCAATTATAATAAGTCTTTCTTAGGCCGTGTTCCAAGCGCTGTTCATATAATGTTCACACAATGTTAAAAATTAAATGAAGAACATGTAAAAAAAACCCTTGACGAGCGTCAACGGGTTTGTCGAGATAAGTAAAATATGGTCGAAAAAAGATATGCTACACGTTTTCCTTTTTCTTTTTTGCGCGCGGCTTTTGCGGCTTTTTAGGCTGCTGTTTTTGTTTTTGCTTCTGCTTCTTCTCAAGGATCAACCCCTGCTCCAAAGCTTCTTCCACATTTTTCGAGAACGTTACGCTGTCTACGGAAAAAACCGCGGGTTCCAATCCGTATCCCAGGAGCGCCTTGCGAATCTCGCTGTTCGCTTGCTCCGCCAGTAGTTTAAGATTGCTGCGGAAAGACGCAAACGGCATATCCCATTGCGCGATGAAATCCATAATCCGATTGATCGTCAAACTTTTGGCGAGCCCATATAAGTAACCGTTTTCAAAGATTTGGTTGGAATCCAAAATACTTTTCATTAATGCGCCGGGGTTTCCCACGCGAAAGGAAAAATGGCCCGACGCCCATATGGAAACATCGCCGAAATCGTCATCATGGCGTTTTGCCGGATTGATGCATGTCCAATTCTGAATCGGGGTCGGTTGCATGTTGACGAAAAAAATGTCCGCCGAAAAAGATGCGCTGCGCCCGCTCCAGGACTGCATTTCGTTTAACTTGGGCAAGCTAGCGGCATCCAATTGATATGTATGGCCCGAGCCCGTCAACACATCCGCCACTTTTCCGTCGCTTACAAAAACGGCGGTGCGCGTGTCCGGCACGACCAATTCCGCGCCGATTCTGATTTGATCTTCGCCGAGCGGATAACGGTATACGAGTGTGCTGCCTAACGTGTTGCCCAATTCAATGCGATCAAGCGCGCGCTTTTTTATAAAGCCGAATAGACTCATATTTGTACACTCCCCGCAACCAAAAATGTACGGCTGTTTGTTTAAACATACCAAAAAAAATAAGCCTTGTACATCCGTTTGCGCAAACTGTTGCGGTAATATCCTTTGGTCCAGCAATTGCGATCCCGATCATTCTCTGCGGGCAATTCTTTACGCTAAATCCGCATTTTTGCCACTAGCGTTGCATCAAACTTTAGCAAACCGACCCCTATAACGGCAAAAATGCGGATATACCGCCTCATGCATGCAGGAAAACGTTTTTTGCGAGATATCAAGAAAAGAACTCCCTTCAATTATTACTTTGCATTTCTTTTAATAATCCCCAAAAATTTGACCTTTTTTCCATATATTCTATAAAAATTTTTGTATACCTTCCAATTCATCAGCCAATCTCATGCAAATAAATTTTGCTTTACTTTGCCCAGCTTGACATGGTTCGGCAACCGGTAATCCTGCCGGATATCGATGCCGTGCGACATATGCGTGAAAACAACCCGCTTCGGCACCGTTGCCCGGATCAATGCAAGCGCCTCGACGATATCGTACACGGAGCGAGTGGCAAACGGAAATTGCTCTTTATAAAAATTCGTTCCTAAAACAAGCAAATCCACTCCTTGCATCGGCCGCATCTCCTCCTCGCTCAAAGCGATCGAGTCGGGGCAATAAACCCAAGACTTGTCCGGTCGGGAGAATTTGTAGGCATGCGATATCCCATTTTTACCGTGATTGACTTGCCAGCAACTGACCTGCCAGCCCAATAATGAAAAATGCTCCCGGATAACCTGAAATGTTAACTGGCGATTAAGCCATGGATACCTGCCGCAAATTTCCTCGATCACAACCGCCGGCGCGTACACGCGGCAAGCTTCGTTCGTCCAGCGGCAAGCGTCCGCCAACTCAGGCAGCCCGCCAATATGGTCATGATGCGCATGCGTAATGAGTACATGGCGAACCTTCCGCATACCGATCAGCTCCATTTGCTCACGAAAATCCGGACCGCAATCGATCAACAGATCGCCCTCTTGATTGGAAAACAGCGCCGCAGAGCGGAAACGGCGATTTTCCCCGGCGGTTCTCGCTTCCTCGCAAACCGCGCAATCGCAATAGACGCGCGGAACTCCCATCGAATCTCCTGTGCCCAACAAAATTAATTGTTCCATATTTTGCGTTAGCTCCTCGCTGACATTTCGTTTTTTTCCATCATATCATGAAAAGGGGGACTGATTCCCGCCATTTTCATGGCGCCGGAATGTCCCCTTTGTTGCGAATAAACATTCTCACTTAGTGTGGCAATGCGGAGCTGACGGTGTTCAGTAATGTGTTATGGCGGTCGGAGGAAGCCTCCCAGAACATTCCTCCGGCCAAGCCGTGTGATTTAATGTAATCGGTTTTGTACCCAATCGATTGCGCGTCGTCATAAGAGATAAACACGCCGGTCGATGCGTTGTAAAGCCACGGTGTTTTGGTCGTATCGCTCCAGTAGCGGGTATATCCGTTCTTGTTGATGTAATGATCTTCAAGATCGCTGAAGTCATATACTCCTCTTTCCCATGTGCCTTGCGGCAATGCTCCCGTACAGCTTTGATACAGCCCGTTGGCGGTTGCTGCGCATCCTCCCCAACCTCTGCCGTAGAACGGAAGGCCGAGTACCAACTTATTGCCGGGAACACCGGCATTCAAGTAATTATTGACTGCAGCGTCGATATTGAAATCTGCGGCAAACGGCGACGGATCAGCCGGGTCGTAATACAACGGAGCATTATTGCCGCTTATCGTTTCCCAGCCGCCATGGTAATCATATGTCATCATATTGATCCAATCAACGATCTGCGCGATCTTGTCAAGCTCGGTATTGTTGACAAAGTCAGGACTTGCGCCGGCTGCGATCGTCAAGAGATAATGTTTGCCGTCTGCTTGTCCGGCTGCATCAAGCTCTTTGCGAATTTCTTGCAGCAATAAAGTGTAATTCTGCTTGTCCGCAGCGCGGTAGCTGTTTCCTTCAAGACCGCCGCCTACAGGATATTCCCAGTCGAGATCGACACCGTCAAATTGGTATTTGCGCAAGAAATCAACTGCGGATTTGGCAAATGTCGATCTGGTTGTTGCGTCAGCCGCGACATCCGAGAAACGGTTCGACCATGTCCACCCGCCTACGGAGATTAACGTGTGCAGATTCGGATTTTGCTGTTTCATTTTAATCAACAAATTAAAATTGCCTTTCAAAGGTTGATCCCACGTATCGCCCGGATATGCTTTCTGGGCGTCAATCCACGGATCGCCCATGACAATGGTTCCGTTCGGAACATTAATGGTTCCCACCTCATCCTGGCAAGACCAGGTTTGCGGATTGGGACCTGTCGGATCCGGGTTGCCGTGTATGCCGTTCCAGCAAATATCGGCAAAAGCATAGTTGATATGCGTAAGTTTAGTCGTATCGATCATATCTGGCGTGTAAGCCCTTGCATATGCGCCCCAGCTTGGATAATATCCGACAATTTTATAGCCCGAGCCATTCGGAGTCGATGTAGGCGTAGGCGTTGCGGTAGGTGTCGGTGTTGCGGTTGGTGTTGGTGTGGGCGTTACGGTTGGCGTCGGTGTGGGCGAAGTGCCGCCCGAACATGCGCCAAGATCTTGCCATACGCCCCATTCGCCGGTCGTTCCAGGTTCTTCGCCTTGTGTCCACCATTTCGCCTTCCATTCATGACCGTTATGGGAAACAATTGCGCCGCCGTTATAAACTGTGCTGCTATTCCATTCCGGTGCCGTGCAAAAATTGGATGTGCCGGTTGGCGTCGGCGTTACGGTAGGTGTCGGGGTTGCGGTTGCCGTAGACGTTGGAGTAGGTGTTGCGGGTGGTGTTGGTGTGGGCGTCGCCGTAGTGGTAGGGGTTGGCGTCGAACTGCTTACCTGCTTCCAAAGAGCAGGAACATTCGGCGGTTCCCAGCCAACTTGCGACGTATGCGCTTGCAGGCATTCGTAGGTCGCTCCGTTGTATGTTACCTGATCCCCTGCGTAGTATGCGACTCCCGGCTGCCATTCAGACGTTTGCCCGGATGCGGATAGCGCCGGCATCATACCGGCTATCAACAATAACAATAGACAGACAATAAATGCTTTTTTTCGCGAGGCCGTTATCATTTCATTGTTTCACTCCTTTTAATTTACTGTATCGTTTCTCCCACGCTCCTTGAAAATAAATCTCCCTCCTTTCCATATCTGTACTCTCATTTTGTATGGATGAAAAAAAACCGACAAGGTATAAATATATCGAATTGGGGGATAAAATCTTAAAGATAATTCCAGACTTACATGGAAGATAACAAGTTTGTTATAATAAACAGAAAATATCAACTGTGGTGAAAAACGTATGTCGATCATTTCCGATATTCTTGCATTTAACCGACAATTCGTCGCGAACAAAGAATATGAGCCGTACCGCACTACCCGCTTTCCCAACAAGAAGGTTGTCGTCATATCCTGTATGGATACGAGACTGATCGAGCTGCTCCCGAAAGCGATGAATTTGAAAAACGGCGACGCCAAATTTATCAAAAATGCCGGCGCGATTGTCATGCAGCCATTTGGCAACGTAATGCGCAGCATCATCGTCGCCATCTATGAAATGAACGCGGAAGAGGTCATTGTGGTAGGGCATCGCCAATGCGGGATGACCGGCCTTAACTCGGAAGCGATTGTGGAAAAAATGAAACAGCGGGGAATACCGGCGCAAACTTTCCGGACGCTCACACACTCGGGCATTGATCTGCACAGGTGGCTAACCGGATTTGCCAACGTGGAAGACGGTGTTGCCAACAGCGTGCGAATTATTCGCAACCACCCGCTCTTGCCGGCAAACGTGCAAGTGCACGGAATGATCATCGACCCGGAAACAGGCGGATTGGAACTCATACAAAAGGAGTCCTGAACGATGCATTCGCCGACCCATCTTTTTTTCGACGTGCATATCGGTAGGCAAAAGCCGGAAAGCATTATCAACCGGGAAACGGCATGCCCGTTTTGCGATAAAGAAAATCTGCATGATATTCTGGCGCAAGACGGTCCGATTTTGCTGATCAAAAACAAGTTTCCGGTATTGGCGGACGCGCTGATGACCGTATTGATCGAAACGGACACATGCGAAGGCGAATTATCGATTTATCCGAAGGAACATCTTTACCGGCTGTTTCGTTTCGGTATTGCCAAATGGCTGGAAATGGAACAAAGCGGCGACTATTCGTCCGTGCTTTTTTTCAAAAACTACGGCCCCTTATCCGGTGGCAGTATCTACCATCCACATATGCAAATTATTGGACTTCATAATATGAATTATCAAGAACGCATTTTTGACGAACATTTTGTCGGCTTGCCGATCGCGGACCGGTCCGGCGTAACGTTAAATCTTTCCACGATGCCGAAAGTGGGCTTTTTTGAATTCAACGTGGTCATGAACGAAGCCGGAAATTTGCCCGCATTTGCCGACTATATTCAAATTGTCGTGCATTATTTGTTGAATCATTTCAATCGGCGCTTAACAAGCTACAATCTATTTTTCTATCATATAAAAGGAAAAATCGCGGCAAAGATTATGCCGCGTTTTCCTACATCGCCTATATTCATCGGCTATTCCATCCCGCAGGTGTCAAACCGCTTGCAAGACGTCGCCGATGACATCAAACGCATCTATTTGGGAGCGTGATCATCGTGAAAAAGCCGGGTTTCCGCGTTCTATTTGCCGAACGTGCCGGCGAAAAAGCGAACTTTTCCGTGCGGGAAATCGGCATGTCGGATTTGCCCGCCGGCGATTTGCTGATTCGCGCGCAATACAGTTCGATCAACTATAAAGACGCATGCTCCGCCGAACCGAACCGAAAAGTCGTCAAGGCATATCCGATCGTGCCGGGAATCGATGTCGCCGGAATCGTGGCCACTTCCAATTCCCCGCTCTTTTCTGAAGGCGATAAAGTGATCGTGCACGGATACGGGTTGGGCGTGAGCCAATTCGGCGGATATGCCGAATACGTCCGCGTTCCGGCGGACTGGGCGGTCAAGCTTCCGCCCGGTCTGACGCCAAAAGAAGCGGCCCTGATCGGCACAGCCGGTTTTACCGCGGCGTTGGCGATTTGGCGGTTGGAGGAGTGCGGCCTAACGCCTGCTGCCGGTCCGGTGCTGGTCACCGGCGCGACAGGCGGCGTCGGCAGTATGGCGGTTGCCATGCTGTCCAAGCGGGGATACAACGTGGAAGCGGCTACCGGAAAAAGCGCGGCGCACGACTATTTGCGGCGATTGGGCGCGCAAAAGGTACTTGCCCGTGAAGAGGTTGCGGATCAAGCGGAGAAGCCGCTTTCGCCCCAACGATGGTTCGGCACGGTGGATTCGGTTGGCGGGCGTACGCTTGCCGCCGCGCTTAGCGGCACGAAATACGGCGGCGCCGTTGCCGCCTGCGGCCTGGCGGGGGGATTCGCCTTTCCCGCAACCGTGTATCCGTTTATTTTACGGGGCGTAAGCTTGCTTGGAATCGACTCCGTCGCCTTGCCGATTGCCGAAAGAAGAAAATTATGGCGGCAAATTGCGGAGCAATTTAAACCCGATCCAGGTTTGCTCAATCTGATGGTCAATCGGGAAATCCCCCTCGAAAACATCCCCGCGGGCTTTGCCGAGCTGTTAAGCGGGCGCGTCACCGGCAGAATTCTCGTGCGCATATGAACTATTTTCGCCCAAAGTCCGCTTTGATTTCGCCCCATTTTTCCGTTTCCCATTTCAGCACCCGATTGGCGTACGCATGGTTGTTCAGCCAATCCAACGCGCGGTCGACGAGCGACCAGATGCGCTCCGTCGAGGCATCGCGGGGAAGATTGCTCAAAACACGTTTGTTTTTCACCCAACTGATCGCCGTGCGGGAGTCGCTGTACACGGTTTTATTGCTTTTACGCTGATGCAAATAAGCCAGCGCATGCACGATCGCCAAAAATTCGCCGAGATTGTTCGTGCCTTTTTCAATCGGACCGTAATAAAACAAAAGCTCCCCCGTTTTCGTGTCGACACCTTTGTACTCCACAATCCCGGGGTTTCCGCTGCAGCCGACGTCGACGCTGATGCTGTCAAAGTCGATCTCCGGCGCCGCCGCGCGCATATTGGCCGGCGCAGCCTTCGCTTTTTGCCCGGAGAAATCAAGCGACTGTTGCCATCCCGCTTCATACGCTTGTTGCGCAGCTTCTTTGCCTTCATAAGATTTGTATTTGGCTCCGGCAAATCCTTCGACCTGCGCTTTGCATTCGTTCCAGTTGTCGTAAATGCCCGGTTTGATTCCTTCCCAAACTACATAATACTTGGCCATCTGGAAATTCAACATCCTTTATGAATGGTCGCAAACGGACGCGCATCTCTATTTCAGTTTAACAATCGTCCGCCGCAAACGCCAGCATATTCGCTCTTCCGCCAACTTGCATTAAAGCGTGACTGCGTTGCCGCAAACCATTGCGTTCCGCTGTCGATTTGCATATAATGGTTGTCAATATCAAACGCAAGCGATGACGGAGAAAAGTAGACAAACGACGCCCCGACAGGGACGGCATGCCGGAGATTGAGAGCGTGCCGCGGACGGCGGTTTGCCGAAGTTCGCTCCCGAGCCGGTTTGCTGAACGTCGGCGCCATTTGCCGGATGAGTAGGTAAACCCGCAAACGCAGCGTTATGGCGTTAAAGTGAGATTTCAGCTTGCAACGGCTGTCTAACAAGGGTGGTACCGCGGTGACCCGTCCCTTGCCGGACGGCTTTTTATTTGCCCAAATTTTACTGGAAAAAAGGAGCGCATCGAAAATGACCGAGCAAATAGCGCAATTGCGCGAGCAACTGACCAAAGTGAACAGAGAGCTGCTTGAGTTGTTAAATCGGCGGGCGAAGATCGCCCGGGAACTTGGCGAAGTCAAGCGGCAAAAAGCGATGCCGGAATATGATCCGGTTCGGGAAAAGCAAATGCTGGAAGACTTGGTGGCCCGCAATACCGGGCCGTTTGACGACGCGACCGTCAAGCATTTGTTCAAGCAAATTTTCCAGGCTTCGCTTGATTTGCAGCAGACAGATCAGAAAAAAGTGCTGCTGGTGAGCCGCAAACGTAAGGAAACCGATACGGTTCTGAACATAAGAGGAGTAGAAATCGGCGGCGGCAGCCACACCATGATTGCCGGACCGTGCTCCGTCGAGTCCTACGAGCAAACCCGTACGGTTGCCGCGGCGCTGAAAGCGGCCGGCGTGAAAGTGATCCGCGGCGGCGCGTTCAAGCCCCGCACATCCCCGTACGATTTTCAGGGGCTGGGCGTGGAAGGGCTGAAAATTCTCAAAGAAGCGGCAGCCGAATTCGGCCTGGTCACGATCAGCGAAATCGTCAATCCCGCCCACCTGGAGCTGGCGGCGGAATATTTGGACATCGTGCAGATCGGCGCCCGCAACATGCAAAATTTCGAGCTGTTAAAAGCCGCCGGCGACGCCAATTTGCCCGTGCTCTTGAAGCGCGGCATGGCGGCGACCGTGGAAGAGTTCATTCTGGCGGCGGAATATATCGTTTCGCGCGGCAACAGCCAGGTGATGCTGATCGAACGCGGCATCCGCACGTATGAAAAATGGACGCGCAATACGCTCGACATTTCCGCCGTGCCGATCCTGAAGATGGAGACGCACCTGCCGGTGCTGGTCGACGTCAGCCACTCGACCGGGCGCAAAGACATTTTGGTGCCATGCGCCAAAGCGGCGCTTGCCGCCGGAGCGGACGGCATCATGGTCGAGGTGCATCCCGAGCCGCAAACAGCGCTGTCGGATGCGAGCCAGCAAATCAATATCCCGCAGTTCAACGATTTTTTCGCACAGCTTCGGCAATCGGGGTTGTTCAAAGAAGCCGAGCACGCAACCAAATAGCGCATCGGATCATGCAGGCTAAGGCCTGCCGAAAAGCAACCCGCGGCTCAAGCGCGCCAAAGCTTAACGAGGAATACTCGGCCGGCTTGCCGGCTCACGGCCTTTTTCGCTCGGAATCTCGGTCGTTTTGCCGGATCGCAGCCTTGAACCCAACTTGCAACTTTTAACGGTCGCTGGAGAGCTTATTTTGCGCAAATTGCCCACTTTTTTATTCTAACGGTCGCAGGCGCGCCTATTCTGTGCTTTTTCCCGATATTCGGGCATGGAAACGACAAATAGCCTCCATTGCGTCCGTTAAAATTTCAAATCGGCCTTTTTTTGGCAAATAGCCTCTCCTGCGTCCGTTAGCGTGGGACGGGAAGGCGATCACCCGTTTTAGCGTTGGGCGAGAAGGCGATCCACCCGTTAGCGGCATTGGCTTCAAATCGGAAAACCGTCATGAATCGGCACAATCGCAACAAGACATACGCTGTCGCATGATGGAATGCGCCGTATGCCGCGCTTGCCTATCATTTCCGGTTTGTGCTGATGATCCAGTTCATTAAGTCCCCCGGACGCAAATACGGCGAGAAGCTGATTTTCGAAAAGTTGGGCATCGAAACATACCAGACCGGAATCGGGTTCACCTGGACGAAAACGCCGGAGGAACATCGCCGGGCGCTCAAGGAAGCCTGGGCGTTTACAAAGCGAAAAGTGGCCGAAGGCAACTATGATTTGGTCATAATGGATGAAATCAATATCGCGCTAGGCATCACCAGTTTCCCGATTGACGATGTACTGCCGATTTCGGAAGTGTTGGAATGGATCAACGAGCGGCCGCATGGCATGCACCTGGTCTTAACGGGCAGGGGGGCCAAACCGGAGATTACCGCCATCGCCGATTTGGTAACGGAGATGAAGCTGATCAAACATCATTACGAGCAAGGCATTCCCGCCGTGAAGGGCATTGAATTGTAATGCGTACAAGGTTGTGGGGGCGGATACATAAGGCATATCAAACGTGCAGCAGCCAACCGCCAACAGCGCACAGCAGCACCGCCACCCACGGGGGCCTTTTAAACAGCACCAGCACAAAAAACGCCGCCAAGGCAAGCGCAAAATCTCCATTCGTATGTATCGAAGTGGACCAAACCGGGTCGTATAGCGCCGCAAGCAAAATGCCTACAACAGAAGCGTTAATGCCGCGCAGGGCCGCCTGCGCTCCCGCTTTGCGGCGAAGTACGTTCCAAAACGGCAGCACCCCGATAACCAATAAAAAGCCGGGCAAAAAGATGGCGATTGTGGCAAGCGCCGCGCCCGCCCAACCGTTCATCATCATGCCGATATACGCGGCAAACGCAAACAAAGGCCCAGGCACTGCCTGCGCCGCGCCGTAACCGGCAAGAAACTGCTGCTCGCTCAGCCACCCGGATGATACCGTCCCGCTTTGCAGCAGCGGCAACACAACATGCCCGCCGCCGAATACCAGCGCGCCCGTACGATATAAGCTGTCAAACATGTGCACAATTTGGCAATCGTCAATTCGGACCAACAGCGGCAAGGCCACAAGCAGCGCGAAAAAGACCGTCAAGGCGGCGATTCCTTTCGTCCGCTCTTTTTTTCCGCCGATTGCAGCCACTTCATTTTGGGCCCTGGTTTTACGCAGCGCAAGCCAACCGAACAAGCCTGCCGCCGCAATCACCAAAAGTTGCGCTTGCGCATCCCGCCAAAACAAAACTACGCACGCGGATACTAATGCGATCAGTGCGCTTTTGCCATCCGTAACAATCGACTTGCCCATACCGTATACTGCCTGTGCGACGATCGCGACAGCGGCAATCTTCAGCCCCTGAATCCACCCCGCATCCAGCAGATCGGCCGCTTGCACCGCCCACGCGAAGCTTATAAGCAGCAATGCGGACGGCAGCGTAAAGCCAAGCCATGCGGCAACGGCTCCCGGAAAACGCGCGCGCAGCCAACCGACACCGATGCCGACCTGGCTGCTCGCCGGTCCGGGCAAAAACTGGCACAAGGCGACCAGGTCGGCAAATTCTTTATCGTCCAACCACTTTTTCTGACTGACGTATTCTTCGCGAAAATATCCAAGATGCGCTACCGGGCCGCCGAACGAAGTTGCTCCAAGCTTCAAGGCCGCCAAAAAGACCTCCGCCAAATTGCCACGGCGCCTGGCCGGATTTGCCATATGTTTCACCTTCAGCGATTTGCATTTATCTCGCGTGTTAAGAGCATTCAATCGTGCTTTGTATGCTGCAACGTTTGCAAAAAAATCTGTTCGATGTGATGGTCGTCCAACGAATAAAAAACCGTTTTCCCGACTTTGCGCCGCTTGACAATGCGTTGGACACGCAGCACCCGCAACTGGTGGGAAACCGCCGATTGGCCCATGCCCAACAACCGCGACAAATCATGCACGCAAAGCTCTCCCTGCAGCAAGGCGTAAATGACTTTAAGCCGCGTGCCGTCGCCCAGCGCTTTAAACAATTCGGCCAATCTTCCCGCTTTATCTTCCGGCAACAGGCGATCCTGCATTTCCGCTTCGTTAATCGTACCGCAGCA
>DASVDB010000037.1 GCA_036381315.1 Bacilli bacterium
TTGCACAAAGAAAACATACATTTTATTTACAGTGAGGAGACTTGTTTTATGAATGTTTCCACGCATGCGAACTGGCATCCCGCGCTGCTTGACCCGTCCGGCAAGCGGCAGGGAAAACCGCGCACCTGCGGCATCACCATGGTGATTGACAAAGGCATGGGGAATACTGAATTTACCGACTTGCTGTATACTTCCGGAGAATATTTGGATATGATTAAAATCGGGTTCGGCACTTCGCCGCTCTATCCCCGCGACCTGTTGCGAAAGAAAATCAAATTGGCCGTCGAAAACGGCATCGGCATCATGCCGGGGGGCACCTTTCTGGAAGCGGCTGTATATAACGGCGCCGTTGACGCTTTCTTCGAATCCGCGCACGATCTGGGCTTTACCGCGATCGAAGTTTCCGACGGAACAATCGAACTTTCCCGGCAGGAACGCAACCGGATCATTTTGCGCGCCGTCAAGGAAGGATTCCGGGTTTTCACGGAATACGGCAAAAAGCTGCGCAAAGCGGAATTCGAAGTAACGGCATTGGCGGATACGGTGCATATCGATATCGAATACGGGGCGGAAATGGTCATCGTCGAAGGCAGGGAATCGGGCAAAGGCGTGGGCATCTACAATGAACAGGGCGAATGCCGGGATGAGGTCATTTTGCGCGCGCTTGATCTGATCGAAAATCCGGAATATCTCATGTGGGAGGCGCCGCGAAAAGAGCAGCAAGTGCATTTGCTGAAAATGCTCGGCAGAGACGTAAACCTGGGCAATATCGCGCCCTCCGATCTGCTCTCGGTCGAGTCGCTGCGCCGCGGATTGCGGTCGGATACTTTTTGTTTCCGCAAAGCGGATTAACGGCAAGGCCCCATTTTTACAACTCTTTGGCGGGAGGGCAAGCATGCAGATTGACGTTGTCGGAACAGTCAACGAAGCAAGATCTGATGATTTCTACCATAAAACGGTCATTGTGATCGATGTGCTGCGCGCAACCAGCACGATCGCCACCGCGCTGGAGCACGGATGCGCAGGCATTATTCCCGTGGAAACGGTAAGCCAGGCGGTCAAACTGCAAACCGGCGAATATATGTTGGGCGGGGAGCGGTTTTGCAAAAAACTGGCCGGTTTTGATCTCGGGAATTCGCCTTTGGAATATACGCGGGAGGAATTGGCGGGAAAACAAGTCATCCTGACCACGACGAACGGAACCCGCGCTTTGCAAAAGTCGCAAAAAGCGGAAAACATTTTGGCGGGCTCGCTTTTAAATGCTTCCGCATGCGCCAAAGCCGCCGTGGAACTGAAAAGAGACATCGTCATTTTATGCGCGGGCACGCTGGATATGTTCTCCATCGAAGACGGCTTATGCGCCGGATTCATCGTCGACGAAATCGGCAGACTGGTGAATGAGCAAATCGCTTTGAACGATCTGGGCATCGCCATGAGGCTTGCCTGCGCGCAGGCAAAAGAGGCGATGGAACAAATATTGCTCGAGTCGGCGCACGGGAAAAAACTGACGAAACTGGGCTATCGCGACGATGTTGTGTTTTGCTCGCGGATCAATGTCTTTTCGCTCGTTCCGATCCTGAAAAATCAACTGCTTGTCCCGTATACCAGTTCTAAATCGGACTTGCGCTCATAAACTGTTACGGAAAAAGACTGTCTTTTCGTCTATTCCGAAACAAGGGGCGCGGCAATGAACGGTGAATGGTTACTGGTGATTTTGATTCTGGTCGGGCTCGCGGGGCGCTCGCACATCATCACAACGGCGGCTTGCATCCTGCTCGCGATCAAGCTGGTGGAACTGGAACGGTATTTGCCGTCCATCGAAAGGCGCGGACTGGAACTGGGCCTCTTATTTTTGACCATGGCCGTGCTTGCCCCGTTTGCGGCGGATAAAATCGCCTTCAGGGACATCGTCGACGCGTTTACTTCGCCGCCCGGAATTCTGGCCCTTGCCGGGGGCGCGATTGCAACATACATGAACAGCAAAGGGCTGGAATTGTTGAAAATAGACCCACAGGTCATTGTGGGTCTGGTGATCGGATCGATTTTCGGCATCGTGTTCCTGAAAGGCATCCCGGTCGGTCCGCTGATGGCCGCCGGCATTACCGCGCTGCTCATGAAACTCTTGCAGGCGCTATTTTAAGACTAATTTTCCGCCGCTCGAAATTGTTGCGAAATGACCGTATCCCGCAGCGGAAAACGTATCGTCACGCGCGTTCCCGCCCCTTGCGCGCTATCAATCTTCAGTTCAAACCGGTCGCCGTAATATAGTTTCAAACGATAGAAAACATTTTTGATGCCAATCCGTTCCCCCATTGACTCGTTTTCATACAAATCCTTCAACAACGCATTGCGTTTTTCCTCGCTCATGCCAATGCCATTATCCGTTACCGTGCAGAGCAACGTCTCTTCGTCCATGATGATTTGCAAGTGAATGGCGCCCATATCCTTCAAATTTTCAATTCCGTGGATGCTGGCGTTTTCAACAAACGGCAATATCGACATTTTCGGGATCAGGCAATTTCCCGCTTCCGGGCTTGCTTGAATGGAATAATCCAGCTTTTCGCCAAAGCGGTATTTCTGAATCTCCAGAAAACAATGAATCAGATCCAACTCTTCGTTGACCGTCACCCAATCTTTTTCCCAGGTTAACGATTTGCGAAAGATTTTCGCCATATTGTAGATAATTCTTGCGGTTTCCTGTTCTTTTTTGATCAGGCTGCGCATCCGGATCGTCTCCAAAGCGTTAAACAGAAAATGCGGATTGATTTGGCTTTGCAAGGCGTGTAGCTGAGCCTGCTTGCGTTTGATTTCCAAATCTTTTTTCTGGATATCGGCGACATACACTTCATTGATCAGTTTGCGGATTTGGCGAATCATCCGGTTGAATTCTTCCGTCAACTGGCCGATTTCGTCGCGATAGTTTTCGTGTCTGATCAGTTCAAAATTTTGCCGTTTGACCTGCTTCATATGCTTCAAAACCCGGATAATCCGCAGATTGAGCGATCGCGTAATCCAGAGGATGATTAAAGTCGGAATGACGATATTGGGAATGGCCAAATACAAAACCATATTCCGCGATTTATGGACGTCTTCGAGCACGTTTTTCTCGGATACGACCCCTACTATGCGCCAATCTTTCAGGTAGCTGACATTGCGGAAATTCCGCTCGAACACATGCATGCCGGCAGCCATTGCATCTTGCGCGAACTTCACATGCCGCGTGGACCAATCCACCTTGGGATTCGTCGTGTATTCAATCGTATCGTTTTTGCCCAGCAAATAGATGTCGCCCTGAACGGTCACGTTGTGTAAAACATCTTCAATCGTATGAATGTCGATGTCAATTTTCAGGATCTTTTGCCACTTGTTCATATAATGATAATCGAGTCTGCGAATCACGCTGAATGTCTGATTTGCGCCTGTAAGAGAGGAAATATTATTGCGGATAACTAGCGGGGAAGAACCTTTTATATTCATCAACTCCCGGTACCACTCGGTTTTGCGGATCTCGCCGGTAATCGGCAAGACGCTGCCGCCGCCGATGATGGTCGGATTTGTCGTATAAATTTCAATATTTTTAATGGCTTTATAAACAGGACTGAATTTCCCGATCGTATAGTTGATCGTGTTATGGTATGCCTCTACATAAGCGGACGGATGCGGGTAACTTTTATCGAGGGCGTCATTTAACAGACTGTCTGTGTAAAGCACTTCCGAGATCCCTACGGCAAGGTCAATCTGGGCGCGAAAATCTTTGCTGGTCTGTTCCATGGCAAGCGAAATATCCCGAATCTTTTGGTTGCGCACATTGTTTGTCGTTACCGTGTAGAACATGATATTCGTAAAGATGATGGGAATAAAGACGGAAAGAAAATACAAAATCAGCATTTTGCTTCTTATTCTGACGTTGTTCAAGTTAAAGCCCATGCGCATGCCACCGTCCTTATTTTTGCAGCAAGGCGTTGCGATATTCCGTAGGCGTGCAGTGCTCCACTTTGACGAATTGGTACACAAAATAATCGGCGTTGCTGAAACCGACGCTTTCGGCAATTTCGTAAACGCGCAACTCGGTTTGGCGGAGAAGCTCTTTTGCCTTTTGAATGCGGACGTGCAAAAGAAAATCGTTAAAATAAACGCCGAACGTTTTTTTGAACAATTGTCCCATGTAAACAGGATTCATATAAAATTTTTTGGAAATGCTTTTCAAACTGATCGTTTCATAATAATGCGTTTCAATATAAGACTTTACCCTGGAAATTTCGCTAATCGTATTCGCTTTGCGCAATTTTGCGATCAACCGCGAGCTTTCCAATATAAAATTTGCAAACAGGCTTTTCAATTCCGTAAGCGTAATCGGATAGAGCGTCCACTGCATAAGCGGTTTTAGCGTCAGCAGGTCGTTTTTGTCCCCCCGCATGGCGCCGATTGCGCGAATGACGTGGAAAACCATTTCGGTTATGGAATCTTTTATCGCTTCATAGGCAACATGTTTATTTTGGAATTCTAGAAACACGTTGTCAATGGTTACATGGAGCGCCTCTTCGTTGTGTTCTTCGATTTGTTCCAGCAAAACGGCAATCTTGTCGCGGGCAATTTCCGCGAACGTAAGCGATAAAGATTGCAATTTGTCATATTGATACAGCTTGAATTCCGGATAGGCGTACTTGTACCGCATGGCCTCGTTGGCGGTTCGGTATGCATGGCCGACATTTTCCGCCCCGCTTGCCAACTGCCCGATATACATGCGCGTTCTGTCGGCGATTTTCCCGTCCAACCGGGCAAACACGCCTTCCGCGAATTTTTCCGGATCGTTTTCCCACTGCAGCAAACATCTGAACGGCAGCAGGAAGCCATAAACTCCTTTTTTCTGTTCATTGCCATAAATCTGCTCATTGCCGCCGCAGGCCTCCGTTACCGCCTTGCCAATGTTGTCGCCAATGTGCGCGAATCCGACGCCATTTTGCTCATCGCTTGCGTATTCAAGAATTCCGTTTACCTCAACAATCAGGTAGTAAAACAATTCGGACTTGGCCAAATTGCACAACATGGATAATTCATCGGCATTTTCGCTGCTTAACTCGCCCAATTGCAATTGTTTCAAAATCGTATCCGCCATGATCGCTTTCTGTTTGTATTGCAATTGCTTTTCTTTCTCAATTTGCTCGTTCAGATTGTTTAACGCCTTCACCAATTCTTCTTCGTCAATCGGCTTTAATATAAAATCGTGCACGCCGAACTTGATTGCCTGTTGGGCATATTTAAAGTCGTTGTATCCGCTTACAATAATGAACTTGATTTTGTCATTGCCGTTTTCCCTTACTTTCTGGATTAATTTCAATCCGTCCATTTCCGGCATGCGAATATCGGTTAAAACCAAATTCGGGGCGTTCAGTTCAATCAGCTGCAACGCTTCCTCGCCATTGCCCGCCTCTCCGCAAATGGTAAAACCGCATTGCTCCCAATCGATCAGATTGCCTAGCCCTTGTCGGGCAAACACTTCATCATCGACAAGAATCACCTTATTCACCAGATGCCCCTCCTTAGAATAAGCAAGCAATTTAATGTCCGGAATCGTTCAAAGAAACACAAATTAATCCCAGATTCGGTAACGCCCGCTTAAAGCCAGTAAGGCGAACATATACAGGCAATTGTCATAATATCTTCGTTCACCGGTGCGAACAGGTGTATTCCAGAATAATTCCACACAGGCGCGCGAGTGCGGGCCATCCGCGGCCAACGAGGCCATCGCGTTAGTAGCCAATAATCCAACCGGATGCAAGGATTTGTCCGCAAGCGCCTCCCCCGCGATCGTATATCGGCGATAATCGTTTGGATCTTTGTCGGCAAAAAAGCTTTGTATTTTATTCGCCGTCTCCCTCTCCCATTCCTTCACGCCAAACCATGCGCAATCCAACCCGATATTGGCGGCAACCCGGTAAGCATCGCTGTAGAACCGGCCAAACCCGTGCGTGTTGTTGGGCGTGCCGTCATAATAGGCGTATTCGGGCGCAAGGCCGGTAACCGGATGGCATGCGCGCCGCAAAAACGCCCGGCTGGCCGCGGCCGCCTCTTCCCAGGTTTTACGGTCTGCGGGATCCGCCCATAAAGCAAACAATTCGTAAAAATGCGGCAAATGATAGGAAGGGTCGGTAAATTCGCAATTGGGCACAAATTTGATCAGCTTGTTTTGCGGGTTCCACATCGGTTGCCCGATGCCGTCTTCCCCTTTGTGCAAGCAAGTATGCAGCAAATTTCGCGCCTGTTTGCTATAATCGCACGGATATTGCCCGTCTCCCCAGCGATGCGCCGCAAAAAACAGCGCCATGGCGAAATATTCTTCCCCATCCGGAGCGGGTCCCGCGGCATTGGGCGTTCCGTCCGGCTGACACGACCAGGCGAAATAGCCGGCGTTTTCTCCCTCCTTCATATACATGTGTTTCATGGCCCATTTCCACAGGCGGTCAAAAATGTCTTTGCGATCATATTGCACCGCCATCATCATGCCGTAAGACATCCCCTCGGTGCGGACATCGCGGTTGCCCGTATCGAGAATATAGCCAAGATCACGACCGACCGGATAATAAATTCTGGTGTCGTCATTGTCGCCGAATAAATCGTTCCACGTACGGTTCAGCCTGCTTTCGATTTCCGCCGCGGAATATCCGTATTCCCGCAACAAATTCCGATATTCAACATTGTACAAGGCCTTCTGTCCCCCGTCTCATCCGTTTATCTATAACATAATCGAACTGTCGCCAACTGTCATCCATTATACCTACTCCGTATTGCTTGCCAGACCTAAAAAATTTTATATAATTCTTTTATTAACTTAGAAAATTCCCGGCAAAGAGGACAAAAAAAAGAGGTACGATTGTACCCCCCGCCAAAAATCCGTCCGATTAGCGCCGTTCCTGCGGTCCGCCGACATAAGCTTGTTCGGCGGTATCCAAACCGTAAGCGCTGTGGAGCGCCGCGACGATGCGGTGGTGATGCTCGGCGGCGATCACGCAGGAAACCTTGATTTCCGAAGTGCTGACCATTTTGATGCTGACGCCTTCGTTGGCGATGACTTCGAACATTTTGGCGGCAACGCCGGGATGGCTGACCATGCCCGCGCCGACGATCGACACTTTCACCAATCCATCTTCGGAAGTGACTTCCCTGAACGACGCCTCGCTTTTGATGCTTTCAATCACTTCAACCGCCTTTTTGGCTTCATGCGCGGAAACGGTAAACGAAAAATCCGCTTTGCCGTTCTGCGCGCCGCTTTGCACAATAATATCGACGTTGATTCCGGCATCCGCCAGCGCCGTGAAAAATTTGGCCAATACCCCGGGCTTATCTTCCACTTCCATGATGCTGATACGGGCAACGTTTTTGTCGCTGGCAATTCCCCTGACAACGATCCCCTGTTCCATCCTGGCTACCTCCTTCACCTGTGTCCCTTCATTGTGGTTAAAGCTTGACCGCACCACCAGATTGACGTTGTAATGTTTGGCGTATTCGACCGCCCGCGGGTGCAATACGGCCGCCCCCAAATGCGCGAGCTCAAGCATTTCGTCGTAAGATATTTCCGTTAATTTTCGCGCCACGCGAACAATTCGCGGATCGGTCGAATAAACGCCGTCCACATCCGTATAAATTTCGCAAAAATCCGCGTGAATTGCCGCCGCCAGCGCAACGGCCGTCGTATCCGAACCGCCGCGGCCCAAAGTGGTGATTTCGCCGTCCGGCGTGATCCCCTGAAACCCGGCGACAATCGCGACCTTTCCGCTGTCGATGGCCGCAAGCACGCGGTCCGGGCGAATGGCGCTGATGCGCGCCTTGCCGTGCACGGCTTCGGTTTCCATGCCCGCTTGCCATCCGGTAAACGAGATCGCCTCCTGCCCCAGTTCCTGAATCGCCATGGCGACTAACGAAACGGAAACTTGCTCGCCTGTGGCAAGCAGCATATCCATCTCGCGCGCCGACGGCGATGCGGTGATCTGCCTGGATAAATCAATCAGATCATCGGTCGTGTCGCCCATCGCGGACACAACGACAACACATTTATGCCCGGCCCGCTTTGCCGCGACAATCCGCTCGGCGACCTTGCCAATGCGTTCCGCGGTGCCGACCGAGCTTCCCCCGAATTTCATAACAATAGTAGGCATTGTATCCACTCTCCCTTGCTCCGCATAGTCGGCGCAAAAAACGAAAACCGTTAGCGGAGATTTGTCCTAAGCTCGCGAAATATATTTGCCTTCGCGCGTATCGATCAAGAGCACATCGCCTTCATTGATGAACAACGGCACTTGCACGATCAGTCCGGTTTCCAGCGTGGCGTTTTTCGTGGCGCCGGTCGCCGTGTTGCCTTTAACGCCCGGCTCCGTTTCGGTCACTTTCAATTCAACGCTGTTCGGCAGCGTGATGCCGATAATTTCCCCCTGATAGCTCGCGATATTGATCGTCATGTTTTCTTTCAGGAATTTCAATTCCCATTCGATCTGTTTGCGCGGGAGCGAAATTTGGTCGTATGTCTCCATGTCCATAAAGGTGTATTCATCGCCGCTGTTGTATAAATATTGCATTTCGCGGTTTTCCATATGCGCGCGCCCGACATTTTCGCCGGCGCGAAACGTTTTGTCCACGATGTTGCCGTTGCGCAAATTTTTCAGCTTGGAACGGACAAATGCCGCGCCCTTGCCCGGTTTGACATGCTGGAAGTCGAGCACGGTGTAGATATCGCCGTCCACTTCAATGGTAAGTCCCGTTTTAAAATCGTTTACGTTAATCACAACATTTCCCTCCAAGTCAGATTCAATCGATTATGGTGAAAGTTTTGCTTGCTTTGGTTATCACTTCAATTCCGGTCGCGGTGATGACGATATCGTCTTCAATCCGCACCCCGCCAAACCCCGGCAAATAAATTCCCGGCTCAACCGTCACGACCATGCCCGGTTCGAGCACCGTGTCATCCTGCATGTTTAAACGCGGGCTTTCATGGATCTCCATCCCGATTCCATGTCCGGTGCCATGGCCGAATTTGTCGCCGTAGCCGTATTTGCCGATTACGTCTCGGGCCAGCGCATCCGCCTGTTTGCCCGTCATGCCGGGCTTGATATGCTCCAGCGCATGCAGCTGCGCCTCGAGCACGATATCGTAAATTTCCCTGTGCTTTTCCGTCGGTTTTCCCAGCACCACAGTGCGGGTGATATCCGAACAATAACCTTTGTAATAGGCGCCGAAGTCCAGTTTGACAAATTCGTTTCCGGCCAGGATGCGGTCGCTGGCCACGCCGTGCGGCAGCGCCGAACGTTCGCCGCTCGCCACGATTGTGTCGAAGGAAGTGGACGTTGCCCCGTTTTGGCGGACAAAAAACTCGATTTCCAAAGCGATATCCCGCTCCGAAATGCCCGGCTTAAGCACGTTGCCGACCAAATGGGCAAATGTCCGATCGGCGAGTTCCGCCGCTCTGCGCATGATTTGCAGCTCGCCCTCGTCCTTGATCCGGCGAATCTTTTCCACCAAATGATCGGTTGCGGCCAGTTCAATCCCGGCCAACTTCCCGCGCGCGCTTTGGTATGTCGCAAACGTCATGTCATGCTCTTCAAACCCCAGGCGTTTCACATGCAGTTCATTCAATGCGTCTTTCAATGTCACAAAAGGATCGGGCAGATGCTCCATCACTTCAAAGCCGATTGCCTGCTCGCGGGCTTGGGACATATACCGAAAATCGGTAAACAAAACGGCTCGGCTCTCCGTCACGAGCACATAGCCCGAAGTGCCGGTAAAACCCGTTATGTATTTGCGGTTATAGCCATTTGTAATCAGTACGGCTTCCAATCCCAGCCGCTTTATTTCCCCGCGCAGCTTTTGCAGACGGGACGTTACCATCGCACATCACCTACGCCTGTTTAAGATGTTCCAAAAGCGCCATTAAACCGAGTCTGTAACCGTACGCGCCGAAACCGCTGATTTGCCCGACGGCGATCGCGGCTGTCACCGAATGGTGGCGAAACGGCTCGCGACTGTAAATGTTGGAAAGATGCACTTCGACAAACGGGATTCCGACTCCGGCAAGCGCGTCCCGCAGCGCATAGCTGTAATGCGTAAACGCGCCCGGGTTGATCAGGATTCCGTCCGCTACGCCATACGCCTGCTGAATGCGGTCAATGAG
Organism: Bacilli bacterium; assembly: GCA_036381315.1. Lineage (NCBI taxonomy): Bacteria > Bacillati > Bacillota > Bacilli > Bacilli bacterium. Next base: position 10,160 of record DASVDB010000037.1, read on the forward strand.
CGCTCCTTCCGAATTCGTCTGAAAAAAATCAAGTTCCAAAAAGCCATGTTGTTCCGCAAACAAGCGCAAGTCGTTTTCGATATCGCCAAGCGTCGTGCGTCCGTACACGTTCGGTTCGCGAACGCCAAGCATATTCAGATTCGGGCCGTTCAACACAAGCACCTTGTTTTTCATCCGCGTAACCACCTTTGGCAGACTTGGTTAGGCCAAACCGGCATGCCAACTAAAACATTTTACCACACTGCCGCGGGTTTTGAGAATGTTTTTTCCTTATTATGTTCAACGAACTCCCATGTAATTGGTGGCATTCGCCGGCGGAATCGGCTACAATAGAATCGACGAAAGCAAGAAAGGTGATCGCGATGCCGCAAAAAAAATGCCCGGTTTATGGCGGACAGGCCGTTATCGAGGGCGTTATGTTCGCCGGCCAAACCGTCAACGTCACGGCTGTACGCCGTAAAAATAATGAGATTGAATTTTTTGAGGTGCCCAAAAATGAGCAAACGTGGGTCAAATGGCTAAAGAGAATTCCGCTGATCCGCGGAATTGTCGGCATCATCGACGCCAGCGCCAAAGGATCGCGCCACTTAACCTTTTCCGCCGAAGTTTACGCGGAAGATGAGGAAGCGGAAGACGGCGCCAAAGCGAAAGCCGAAAAGCCCGCGAAAAAGGACGAGGAATCGATTTTTTCGAAATTTTCGATGATCTTGAGCGTCGCAGTCGTCGGGGTGCTCTCCTTTATTTTCGGCAAATTGATCTTTACGCTGGTGCCGGTTTTCGTAGAAAGCTTTTTGTTCAAACATGCGTTTGAAAACCAGATTCTGCACAATTTGATCGAGGGAATCATCAAAATCATCCTGTTGTTGGCCTATTTGTACTTTATCTCGCAAACGCCCTTAATCAAGCGCCTGTTCCAATATCACGGCGCAGAGCATAAAGTGATCAGCTGTTACGAGGCGGGTTTGGAACTGAATGTCCGCAACGTGCAGCAATTCAGCACGCTGCATTACCGCTGCGGCAGCAGTTTTATCGTCCTGACCGTTATTCTGGGCGTTATTATCTATTCGTTTGTGCAATATGATACATTGTGGGAGCGGGTATATGAGCGGCTGCTCTTATTGCCCGTCGTGATCGGCGTTTCGTATGAAACGCTGCGTCTTACGAACAGCCTCCGCAATATTCCCGTTTTGCGCGCGCTTGGCTACCCCGGGCTTTGGCTGCAGCTTTTAACAACCAAACAGCCGAGCGACGAGCAAGTCGAGGTTTCCATCGCCTCCTTTAAACGCATGTTGGAACTGGACCGGGAGCATTTGACCAACAAAATGATTCGCTAACGGAGGAATTGCGCATGCGCAAAGGCGAAAGAATATTCATCTGGATTTTGATCGCGCTTTTTACCATCGGGCTTTTTAGTTCATTGTTGCGCTCGACGACGACGCTGATTGCGATTTTCGTCTTCGGCACCGTGTTTTTGCTGTGGAAATTTCCCCCGAATACATGGCGGCCGCGGATAACCCGCGGCCGCAAAGGCGCGGGCAAAAAGCAAAAAATACGCGTGAAAAACGCCCGTTTCCGCGTCATCAGCGGCAATAAAAAAGACGGAGACGAGGATAAGCCGCCGCGTTTTCATTAAATATATTTGGCCACATGCAATTCATACTGGCTGACATAAGAAGAAAGCGACCATTTGTCAAAAAACCTCTCCGCCGCGTCTTTACCCGCTTCATACAAGCGCATCGCTTCTTCCTTGCTGATATCGAACTGTGTGGTTTGCACCCCCAAGGTCGGAATCTTGATCGTCCGAAACCGGTTCCGTTCATCGATGTACCGTTCATCGTGCGCTCCCATCATCGTTGCGAACAACGCCTGAAACATCGACAGCGGCCCATGGATTTCTTTCGGCCGCGCTTCATTTTTGCCCACCAGATTAAATCCCAATACGGGAGTCATTTTGCGGTCTTCTTTATTTGTCTTGTCAAAAATCCATAAGGGAAAATTGCTTAAAATGCCGCCATCGACCACGTAGATGACGCGTGGCGATTTTTTGCAAGCGCCATCATCCGCCCGCTGCCGTTTTTTGATCACGACCGGATCGAAAAAAAACGGCAGGCTCGCGCTCATCCTTACCGCTCGCGCCACTTCCAAATTTCCGGGATTCATCCCGTATTGGCGGATGTCGTCGGGAAGCAGCAAAAGCCTGCCGCGGGTAATATCAGACGCAATAATCCGCAGTTTGTCGGGCGGAAGGTCCTTGAAATATCGCACGCCCTTTGCCAAAAGCTT